>JAUNUZ010000436.1:670-2276 GCA_030537915.1 Micrococcales bacterium | reverse complement strand
CGGTCTGCTGGGCCTCCCACGTGATGATCCCGTCCTTGACGTAGACCTTCCACGAACACGAGCCGGTGCAGTTGACTCCGTGCGTGGATCGCACGACCTTGTCGTGGCTCCAGCGATCGCGGTAGAAGGAGTCGGCGCTGCGGCCGCCCCGCTTGGTGATCGTGCGCCCGTCGCCGGAGATCGTGCTGGTGCGCTTGGTGAAGAAGCGCCCCATCTTCAGGAGTGCCTCGGTTCCCGACCCCTCGAGTCCAGCCTGCTGACGGTTGGTCGCTGTGCTCACACCTGTCTCCTTCACGATCATCTGTGTCAGACCGGCGTCGGCAGGACCGCGCTGACGGACGTTTCCACCCCAGGTCCCCTAGATCACCAGTTCACGGCCCTCGACGAGGTGACCAACGTCCCTGTGTTTAACACTGAATCTGCCGCTTCAATCATAAGGAGCTGCGTGCCGGCCGATGGGGGCTTCGGCCGCGTTCATCGCATCATCGCCTCGACTCGCAGGTTCAGGCAGATTCGATTCTTGAGCAGCGGCGCTCGCCCACCATCGCACGAGCTACCCAGGACAGGACGACTCACCTATGAACGACACGCAGAGCGCCGAAGCTCGCGAGCCCGACGCACACCAGCCGGAAGCACGCGAGGCGGGCGGCTCAGGGCGAGTGCTGACGATGTCGACGATCGGCTTCACGGCGATGTTCGCGGTGTGGATGATGTTCGGCATTTTGCAGAAGCCGATCCGCGCCGAGCTGGGCCTCACCGAGGAGCAGTACTCCTGGATTCTGGCAGCGGCGATCCTCAACGGCTCGATGTGGCGCCTGCCGGCCGGGATCCTGGCAGACCGCCTGGGTGGCCGCAAGCTCATGGTCTTCCTCCTCGCGGCGAGCGCGGTGCCGACCTACCTCGTCGCCCACGCACACTCCTACCCGATGCTCCTGCTGCTCGCCTTCCTCGTCGGCTTCGCCGGCAACTCCTTCTCGGTGGGCACGGCCTGGAACTCGGCGTGGTTCAGTCGGCGCCGGCAGGGCTTCGCGCTCGGCATCTTCGGCGCCGGCAACGTCGGGGCATCGGTGACGAAGTTCATCGGCCCGCCCCTCATCGCGGCGACGAGCGGCGCGACCTATTTCGGCGTGATCCAGGGCGGCTGGCGGCTGGTCCCGGTCATCTACGCCGTGCTCCTGCTCGCACTCGCCGTCGCGACGCTGCTCGGCACACCCGTCCAGGACCGCAGCCCGGGCAAGAACAAGCCACTGGCACAGATGCTCGAACCGCTACGCGAGGTGCGGGTGTGGCGCTTCAGCCTTTACTACGTCGCGGTCTTCGGCGCCTACGTCGCGCTGTCCTCGACGCTGCCCGGTTATTACGCGGACAACTACGACGTGGGCCTGGGAGCCGCCGGCCTGCTCACCGCGACATTCATCTTCCCGGCGTCGCTGCTGCGCCCGATCGGCGGTGCGGCCGCGGATCGCTTCGGCGCACGGCGCGTCATGTACGCCACCTTCGCGCTCATGCTGCTCACGACTGGCATCCTCATGATGCCCAACGGGCACATCACGATCGCGCACAACGACGGCACCCAGACCCAGCATCTCGCCTACACCCTGGGCCT
>JAUNUZ010000436.1:0-660 GCA_030537915.1 Micrococcales bacterium | reverse complement strand
GCTCCTCGTCTTCCTGCTCGGGTGCGCGATGGGCATCGGCAAGGCCGCCGTCTACAAGCACATCCCCGAATACTTCCCCGATAACGTCGGCTCGGTCGGTGGGCTGGTCGGTACGCTGGGCGGGCTCGGCGGCTTCTTCCTGCCTCCGCTGTTCTCCTACAGCAAGGCCTGGTCCGGATTCCCGACGAGCACCTTCTTCGTGCTTTTCCTGTTGACGCTCGGGTGCGCCGCCTGGATGCAACTCACGATCTTGCGTATGCACGAGAAGCAGGCCCCGCAGATCTCCCGAGACATCGACGACGCAACCCCGTACGAGACCACCGTGCACACCACTGCTACGACTGGAGAACGCGCATGAGTACGACACCAACTTCAGCCGGCACACCCCGTAGCGGCGGGGAATGGCTCACCGACTGGGATCCGGAGAACGAGGAGACCTGGGACAAGCCGCTCGCCTGGCGGACCCTGTGGGTCACGACCTTCTGCCTCACCCTCGCGTTCATCGCGTGGTTCCTGCCGAGCGCGATCATCCCCAAGCTCAACCCGCTGGGCTACAGCTTCACCAAGGAGCAGCTCTACTGGATGGCGGCGATGCCTGGCCTGGCTGCCGGCCTGCTGCGCCTCATCTGGATGGTCCTGCCGCCGCTGATGGGCACCCGC
>JAUNUZ010000004.1:13536-16900 GCA_030537915.1 Micrococcales bacterium | reverse complement strand
TGCACGATCGGCGGATTCGCGCAGCCCACGGTGAAGAACGAATGGGGTGCGAGGTTGTCCATCCCGTCGGCCGAGCGCGTGCTGACCCAGGCGATCGGCCGCGGCACGACCACCGCGGTGAGCAGCCGGTAGACGTCGCGGGGTGGGAAGTCGCGGGGATCGATCTCGCGGCGAGGCATGCCACCATCCTCGCCCCCGCGCGGACCGTCGCCGGCACCTGCAGACAGCCCAGGCGGGCTGTCCGAGGCGATGAGCACCCGGCGCGGTGGGCGCGGCGGCGCGGGAAGCCAGGGGTGCCCCGGGTCTCTTGCATGCGACCTTGTCGGTGGCGCCACCTACCGTTGCGTGCATGGCCTCCAAGATCGCGTCCCGACAGACCGCCCGCCCCGGCTACCGCTGCGGTGAGTGCGGCTGGAGCACGATCAAGTGGGTCGGCCGGTGCGGGGAATGTCAGGCCTGGGGCACGGTCACCGAGGTCGGGGCTGCGGGTGGCGCACGGACTTTCGCCGCTCGCAGCGTCACCACCGCCGCCCTGCCGATCGGCGATGTCGACGCCGAGGCAGCGTGCGCGAGCACGAGCGGCGTCGGTGAGTTGGATCGTGTCCTGGGGGGCGGCCTGGTCGCCGGTGCCGTAGTGCTCGTGGCCGGCGAGCCGGGGATCGGCAAGTCGACCCTGCTGCTCGACGTGGCCGCCCGCTCCGCCGCGACCGGGCGACGCGTCCTCTACGTCACGGGCGAGGAATCCGCCGCCCAGGTGCGCCTGCGCGCGGAGCGGATCGGGGCCCTGGAGCCGCTGCTCCTCCTGGCCGCAGAGACCGACCTGGGCCAACTCCTCGCCCACATCGAAGCCGCCGACCCCGCGCTGCTGGTCGTCGACTCGGTTCAGACGATCGCCAGTGATCGCGTCGACGGCTCGGCGGGCAACGTCTCCCAGGTGCGCGAGGTCGCTGGCGCTGTCATCCAGGCCGCCAAGAAGCGCGGAATGGCGACTCTGCTCGTCGGGCACGTGACGAAGGACGGATCGATCGCGGGCCCGCGGGTGCTGGAGCATCTCGTCGACGTCGTCGTGCAGTTCGAGGGTGAGCGACACTCGCGCCTACGCCTGGTGCGCGCGGTGAAGAACCGCTATGGGCCAACCGACGAGGTCGGTTGCTTCGAGATGGACGAGCGCGGGATCACCGGGCTGGCGGACCCCACCGGCCTGTTCCTCAGCGCGCGCGACCGGCCGGTGCCGGGCACAGCGCTGACCGTGGCTCTGGAGGGGCGACGCCCGCTGGTCTGCGAGGTCCAGGCCCTTCTGAACCCGACAAGGGCGCCCTCGCCGCGGCGCACGACGAGCGGTCTCGACTCCGCGCGCGCGGCGATGATCCTGGCGGTCCTGGACCGCCACGTCGGGCTGCGGGTGGCCGATGCCGACTGCTATACCTCGACGGTCGGGGGTGTGCGCCTGTCCGAGCCGGCGGCTGACCTCGCGATCGCACTGGCTATGGCGAGCTCGAGCCTCGATATCGCGCCCGCGCTGCCGACGATCGCGGTCGGCGAGGTAGGCCTGGCCGGCGAGGTGCGCCGCGTCTCGGGACTGCCGCAGCGCCTGCGTGAGGCGGCCCGGCTGGGCTTCCTGCGGGCGATCGTTCCAGCAGGCGCCCTGGAGCCCGACGAGGTGCCGCGCGGCCTCCGGGTCCTGGAGGTTTCGGATGTCGCGGCCGCGGTCGCCGCCGCGCAGTCCTGACTCCAGGTCGCTGTGGGCAGGAGGGCGACTCGCGCGTCTACAATGCGGACACCGACGTCCCGCCGCGCGCGGACGCCCCACGGCCGCGAGGTGCCGTGCGGCTCGCACGATTGGGCCGGTTGATGGAAGGACAGGGGTGTGGAGCGCAGCGCTGAGGACCTCATGCACGCGACTCTGGCTGCCGTCGCGCCCGGGACCGAGCTGCGGGACGCCATCGAGAGGATCATCCGCGGGCGCACCGGGGCTCTCATCGTGCTCGGCGACGACGAGATCGTCCAGCAGATCGCCACCGGCGGCTTCGCCCTCGACATCGAGTTCTCCGCGACGCGGCTTCGCGAGCTCGCGAAGATGGACGGCGCGGTCGTTCTCGACTCCTCGCTCACGCGAATCGTCCGGGCTGCCACCCAACTGCTGCCCGACGCCTCAATCGACACGAACGAGTCCGGAACCCGGCATCGCACGGCCGAGCGGACCGCGAAGCAGACCGGCTTCCCCGTCGTCTCGGTGAGCCAGTCGATGTCGATTGCCGCCCTCTACGTCCGCGACTCCAGGCACGTCCTGGATGGGTCGGCGGTCATCCTCTCCAAGGCCCACCAGGCCCTGCAGACCCTGGAGCGCTACAAGAACCGCCTCGACGAGGTGACCGGCACCCTGTCGGCGCTCGAGATCGAGGATCTGGTCACAGTCCGAGACGTCACCGCCGTCCTGCAGCGCCTGGAAATGGTGCGGCGGATCAACAACGAGGTCAGCGGGTATGTCGTGGAGCTCGGTACCGACGGACGGCTGCTCACCCTGCAGCTCGAGGAGCTCATTTCCGGCATCCACGATGAGCGCGATCTCGTCATCCGCGATTACCTCCCACGCGACTCCAGCCGAACCGTGACCGACGTGCTGGACAGCATGGGTTCGCTGTCCGCCCTCGACCTCATCGACCACGGCGCGAGCGCGGCTGCCCTCGGGCTCTCGACGCTGCCCGAGACGCTCGATGAGACGGTCAGCCCGCGCGGCTACCGACTGCTGTCCAAGATCCCGAGACTTCCCAAAGTGATTGTCGACCGGCTCGTCGACCACTTCGGCAGCCTGCAACGGCTGCTGTCGGCGAACCTCGACGTGCTCCAGGCCGTCGACGGCGTCGGGGAGGGCCGCGCCCGCGCCGTTCGTGAGGGGTTGTCGCGGCTCGCCGAGTCGAGCATCCTCGAGCGGTACGTCTAAGCGGTGCCGCACCCCGCTGCCGCTCGGCTGGACCTGCACGAACCCATCCTCGCCTGGTACGACGCGCACGGCCGCGATCTGCCGTGGCGTCGCGACGACGCGAGTCCGTGGGGCATCTTCGTCTCCGAGGTGATGTCTCAGCAGACGCCGCTGAGTCGCGTGGAGCCCCGCTGGATTGAGTGGCTGACGCGCTGGCCCACGCCGGCCGCGCTCGCAGCCGACTCCCCCGGCGAGGCTGTCCGCGCCTGGGATCGACTCGGCTACCCGCGCCGAGCGCTGCGCCTGCACGCGGCGGCGACCGCAATGGTCACCGAACACGACGGGCGGGTGCCCGCTGACGAGAGCGAGCTACTGACCCTGCCAGGCGTCGGCGCCTACACTGCGGCGGCGGTCGCGGCCTTCGCCTACGGACGGCGCACGGTC
>JAUNUZ010000004.1:0-13526 GCA_030537915.1 Micrococcales bacterium | reverse complement strand
GCCTACCGGGGGGGGGGGGTGGGGGCGTGCGCCTCGGGCGGGCGCAGGGTGGTGCTCGACACGACGGTGCGCCGCGTCGAGGCGCGGGCGGTCAGCGGGCGGGCGCTAGCGGCGCCTTCCCAAACCGCGGCCGAGACCCGGCTCGCCACAACCCTCGTACCGAGCGACCCAGCCACCTCGGCGCGCTGGAATGTCGCCGTCATGGAGCTCGGCGCGCTCGTTTGCGTCGCCCGCTCCCCGCGGTGCGGTAGCTGCCCGATCCGCGAGCGGTGCGCCTGGCAGACCGCCGGCGCGCCGCCCTACGACGGACCGCCACGGCGAGGGCAGGCCTGGCACGGCACCGACCGGCAGGTGCGCGGACGCATCCTGGCACTCATGCGTGGCAGCCCGGACCCGCTCGCGCGAGCGGAGCTCGCGGTGGCGTGGCCGGATGACCCGGGACGAGTGCGGCGCTGCCTGGCCGGACTCGTGCAGGACGGCCTCATCGAGCCGGAGACTCAGCCAGGTGCCGGCGACGACGGGGCCTCGATCGGTTACCGCCTGCCCCGTTAACCGCCAGGCAGGAGCAGTTTGTCGTGTCGGTCACACAAAAAACTTGGCTAACCCTTGTTAATGGGCGATCATTCAGGTGTGGAAGAGCGCCAAATTACAGCACCTACGGGTGGCCGGCTGAGCGTCCTCGACTTCGCCGGGGAGGGCCCCGCCGTGATGCTCTTGCATCACGTGGGCATGGGGCCGCTGCAGTGGAGCGGTGTCGTCGATGCTCTGGGCGACCGAGTCCATGCGGTCGCGCCCGCCCTGCGCGGGCACGGTGGCACCACCGCGGAGCCACTGGCCGGCAGCGAGAATCGTCGAGACCTCTTCACGGTGGCCGACGCCCTGTCACTGGACCGCCCGGTCGTCGTCGCGGCCGGGAGCTTCTGCGCTGCACTCGCGCTCGCCGCCGCAATCGAGGCACCGGAGCGCTTCGCCGGCATCGTGACGATCAACGGGACATTCCCCGAGACGCGCGAGGGGGCCGAATCCGAGGTGGAGATCGTCGGCAGCCCCGAGATGATCCACTACATGAAAGATCGCTTCCGGATCGGCCAAGTGTGCGCAACGCAAGAGGCGTTGTCCGCGCATATCGTCGCGAAGATAGCTGCCCTGCACCAAGACTGGGTGATCGGAGAGGACGTCGACCTGCTCCCCGAGATCCTTGCCGGCGTGCGGATGGTTCCGGGGGGAAGAAGCACCTCGCCGAGCGACGACACCATCCGGACCTTCTACGAGTTCGATCCGGGCTTCGGCTACCCCGATCGGGAGCTCTATCGGCAGGTGCGGGTGCCTCTGCAGGTGCTGCACGGGGTCGACTCCTGGGACGAGCGCGGCATCGCGCTTGAGTACGAACTCACGGCATATAACCAGGACATGGACGTGCATCTCCTGGACGCCGGGCAGTTCCCGATGTATAGCCACCCATCCGAAATCGCTAAGCACGTTCTACAGGCGATGGCGCTGGTGTGAGTCGATTCGCGATGAAGGGCCGGGTGCACGTGCACCCGGCCCTTCATCGTGCGTGTCGCTACTGATCAGCCCTCGCTGACGGCCCCACCCTCGGGTGCGGAGCGCTCGCCGACCGCGTGACCGCCGCCGCCGAGACCCGAGATGTGGTCCGGACCGTCGTGTCCACCGCCGACTGCGTGCGCGGGCACCGTCGCGGGCTCCGGCTCCTTCTTGGTGCCGTGGAAGGTGAAGACCGCGTCGTCGCCCTCGCCCTCGACGCCCACCCCGACGATCTCGCCGGCGCCGATCTGACCGTAGAGGATTTGCTCGGACAGCATGTCCTCGATGTCGCGCTGGATCGCGCGACGCAGCGGGCGAGCGCCGAGCACCGGATCATAGCCCTTCTTGGCCAGCAGCTGCTTGGCGTCGGATGACAGCTCTATGCCCATATCCTTGTCCCGCAGGCGCAGGTCGAGCTTGGCGATCATCAGGTCGACGATCTGGATAATCTCATCCTGGGTCAGCTGCGGGAAGACGATCGTGTCGTCCACGCGGTTGAGGAACTCGGGGCGGAAGTGTTGCTTGAGCTCGTCGTTGACCTTGTTCTTCATGCGCTCGTAGCTGGAGTTCGCGTCGGTGCCCGACGCGAAACCGAGGCTGACCGCCTTGGAGATGTCCCGCGTGCCGAGGTTGGTCGTCATGATGATGACCGTGTTCTTGAAGTCGACGACCCGGCCTTGAGCGTCGGTCAGACGACCATCCTCAAGGATCTGCAACAGACTGTTGAAGATGTCGGCATGGGCCTTCTCCACCTCGTCGAAAAGGACGACGGAGAACGGCTTGCGGCGCACCTTCTCGGTAAGCTGACCACCCTCTTCGTAGCCGACGTATCCGGGAGGCGAGCCGAAGAGACGGCTGACCGTGTGCTTCTCGGAGAATTCCGACATATCCAGAGTGATGAGGCTGTCCTCGTTGCCGAAGAGGAACTCCGCGAGCGTCTTGGCCAGCTCCGTCTTACCGACGCCGGTCGGGCCGGCGAAGATGAACGAGCCACCGGGGCGACGCGGGTCCTTCAGACCGGCGCGGGTGCGTCGGATGGCCTGGCTGAGCGCCTTGACGGCCTCGTCCATGCCGACGATCCGCTTGTGCAGCTCGTCCTCCATGTTCAGCAGACGCCCGGACTCCTCCTCCGTGAGCTTGAAGACGGGGATGCCGGTCGACGCGGCAAGCACCTCGGCGATGAGCTCCTCATCGACCTCGGCGACGACGTCCATGTCGCCGGACTTCCATTCCTTCTCGCGCTTGTTCTTGGCCTCGATGAGGCGGCGCTCGTCGTCGCGCAGCTTCGCTGCCTTCTCGAAATCCTGCCCGTCGATCGAGGCTTCCTTCTCGCGGCGCACATGCGCGATCTTGTCGTCGAACTCACGCAGGTCCGGAGGCGCGGTCATCCGGCGGATGCGCAGCCTCGCGCCCGCCTCGTCGATGAGGTCGATCGCCTTGTCGGGCAGGAAGCGGTCGTTGATGTAGCGATCGGCCATATTGGCCGCGGCCACGAGCGCGCCGTCGGTGATCGACACGCGGTGGTGCGCCTCGTAGCGATCACGCAGACCCTTGAGGATCTCGATGGCATGCGTCAGAGTCGGCTCGGCAACCTGAATCGGCTGGAAGCGACGCTCGAGCGCCGGGTCCTTCTCGATGTGCTTGCGGTACTCATCCAGAGTCGTCGCACCGATGGTCTGCAGCTCACCGCGCGCAAGCATCGGCTTGAGGATGCTGGCCGCGTCGATCGCGCCCTCGGCCGCACCCGCCCCGACGAGGGTGTGGATCTCGTCGATGAACAAGATGATGTCGCCGCGGGTGCGGATCTCCTTGAGCACCTTCTTGAGGCGCTCCTCGAAGTCACCGCGGTAGCGCGAGCCGGCGACGAGCGCACCGAGGTCGAGGGTGTAGATGTGCTTGTCCTTGAGCGTCTCGGGCACCTCGCCCTTGACGATGTCCTGCGCGAGGCCCTCGACGACCGCGGTCTTGCCGACCCCGGGTTCGCCGATGAGGATCGGGTTGTTCTTCGTGCGGCGCGAAAGCACCTGCATGACACGCTCGATCTCGCTGGAACGCCCGATGACCGGGTCCAGCTTGTTCTCGCGCGCGGCCTGCGTGAGGTTGCGGCCGAACTGGTCCAGGACCAGCGATCCGGCAGGCGTACCTTCCTGGCTGGACTGGCCGCCCACGCTGGCGCCGGCCGGCTCCTTGCCCTGGTAGCCGGACAACAGCTGGATGACCTGCTGGCGAACCTTATTGAGGTCCGCGCCGAGCTTGACGAGCACCTGCGCTGCGACGCCCTCGCCCTCACGGATGAGACCGAGCAGGATGTGCTCCGTGCCGATGTAGTTGTGTCCGAGCTGCAAAGCCTCACGCAGGCTCAGCTCAAGGACCTTCTTCGCACGCGGCGTGAAGGGGATGTGGCCCGAGGGCGCCTGCTGGCCTTGGCCGATGATGTCCTGGACCTGCTCGCGGACTGCGTCGAGCGAGATTCCCAGGCTCTCCAGCGCCTTCGCGGCGACACCTTCGCCCTCGTGGATGAGGCCGAGCAGGATGTGCTCGGTCCCGATGTAGTTGTGGTTGAGCAGGCGCGCCTCTTCCTGCGCCAACACGACCACACGGCGGGCCCGGTCGGTGAACCTTTCGAACATGTACTCGCTCCCTCGCTATCGAGATACCTCGATGCTAGCTGTCCTGCTACTCGCCCCTGATCCCTTCGACCAGCAGGGGCACACTCAGAGCACAACGCCACGCTCTGCCCGGGTTGTTCCGCCGATTGAGCGCCTCCGGCTCATGTTTCGCTCTGGGCGGACAGCCCGGTCCGCCCTGGCGACCGGCGGCTCCTCAGCGGCGGCCCCGATCCGGGCGGACGAAGGGGAATGACAGCACCGCTCGAATGGTCGTCCCGGTGAGTAGCATTACGAGCCGGTCGACGCCGATGCCCAGGCCACCGGTGGGTGGCATGCCCTCCTCGAGCGCCTGAAGGAAGTCCTCGTCGACCTGCATCGCCTCGGCGTCGCCGGCAGCGGCTTTGAGGGATTGCTCGGTGAGCCGGCGGCGCTGGACCAGAGGGTCGGCCAGCTCCGAGTAGGCGGTGCCAATCTCCATCCCGCCCGCGACCAGATCCCAGCGCAGAGCGAGCGTCGGGTCGTCCGGATGTCCCGACGCCAGCGGTGAGGTCTCGACGGGGAAATCGATGTAGAACGTGGGAAACACGGTCGAGGGCTCGACGAGCTGCCCGTAGAGCGCCTCAACGATCGCGCCCGGCCCCATCCCCGGACGCACGGGGACCTCGTGAGCTCGCGCCAGCGCGAGCAGGCCCTCGAAGTCGTCCGCAAGCGTGACCCTTGTGCCGACCGCGGCGCTCACTGCGTCCAGTACCTTCACGACCGGCCAATCGCCCGAGACATCGACGAACCGGGGTGCGCCTGGAGCCTGGGTCGCACCGGCAGCGCCGGGCTCAGCGGCGTCGGCGTCGGCGAGCGGCAGGACCTGTGCACCGTAGACGCTCATCGCCGCTTCCTGGACGATCCGCTGGGTGAGCACCCGCATCGTCGTGTAGTCGCCGAACGGCTCGTAGGCCTCCAGTGAGGTGAACTCCGGATTGTGCGTCGTGTCCGCGCCCTCGTTACGGAAGTTCCGGCCGATCTCGTACAGCGGGCCGAGCCCCGCGACGACGAGCCGCTTCAGGTAGAGCTCGGGCGCAATCCGCAGGTACAGGTCGACGCCGTAGGCGTTGATGAAGGTGGTGAACGGGCGGGCCGAGGCGCCCCCGTGCACCGGGTGCAGGATCGGGGTCTCCACCTCGAGGTAGCCCGACCCGTCGAGGGTGGTCCGCACAGAGGTGATGACCTTGCTCCGTACCCGCAGCAGCGCGGCGTCCTCTGGGTGGACGATGAGGTCGGTCGAGCGCCGCCGAAGCCGGGCATCGGGGTCATTGAACGAGTCGAAGGGCACCGGGTGCAGCGCCTTGGCGAGAACCTGCCACTGCGAGACGAGCAGCGACGGGGTGCCATTACGGCTCGTGCCCGGGGCCGCGGTGACGAGCAGGATGTCACCCCCGTCGACGACCTGCGTGAATTCGAGCAACCGCCGAGCCCCGATCACGTCCCGCTCGAGGACGAGCTGGGCGCCGTGGTCACCGTCGACGAGCCGCACGAAGACCACCCCGCCGAAGTCCCGCACGGAGCGGACCCGGCCGGCCACACGCATCGACGCCCCCGTTTGCGCCGCGTCGCTCGGATCGGTCCGGTCGCTCGGTTCGCCTTCGAGGCTCGCTCCGGCCCCCCGCAGGGACTCGGCGAGCTGCGCGACCCCGATTGCCGGGCCGACACCCAGGGGATAACCGGTGCCGTCGATCTCGACAAGCCGACGCAGGTGCGTCAGCCGGACGAGCGTCTGGTCCGAGCGCCGGGGGCCCAGCTTCTCGACGTCGAGCGTCTCGACCGTCTCGAGCCTGCGGATCTGGCCAAGGTGCGCCGCGTCCAGTCCGGGGGTCCGCCGCCGGTGCAGCGGGCGGGGCAGGAAGCCCTCTGCCTGGCCGCACGCCACGGCGACCTGCGGGATCGACACCCGGGAATCGACGCACAGATAGCGGGGCTGCCACGTCGGGGCGTACTTCTGGTTGGCCCGATAGAGGCGCTCGAGCTGGAAGACGCGGTCAAAGATGCCGAGCAGCGAGGAGTTGATCTTCGTCAGCACCCCCGCGCCGAGCCGCTCGGCATCGGCGAAGACCCCGCGCAGGAAGGCGAAGTTGAGCGAAACCACCCGGATGCCAAGGTCCTCGCACTGGCGCATGAGATCGGTGACGAGCAGTTCGGTCGTGCCGTTCGGGGCGCTGGGGTCCCGTCTCATGAGGTCGAGGGACAGCCCGTGCGCACCCCACGGGACGAAGGTCAACAGCCCGACGACATCGCTGACGTCGAGGCTGGCGGGTGCGTCCGTCGTCTCGAGCGCGCAGCTCTGGGGCAGCGCAGGGGTGTCGCGGTGCGCGGTGACGTAGAGAATGCGCCCGTCTGCCGGATCCCCGTGCCGATCCATCGCCATGGAGAACCCGCGCTCGACCTCCCCCACCCGCCAGCGGTCCGCGAGCTGATTCAGCGCGGTGACTTCGGCTGGGTCCAACTCCTCCTGCCGGCGCAACCGGACCGTCAGGCCGGCGCGTCGGGCGCGTTGCGCGGCGCGGCGCACGTCGGTCATCGAGGTGTTGTTGATACGGAAGTGTGCGGTCTGCAGGATCGCCTCATCGCCGAGCGCCAACGCGTCGAAGCCGGCGTCTATGTAGCCGCGCGCGCCGGACTCACTCGTCCCGAGCACGGCCGGGATCCATCCGAAATACCGCGCCTCCGCCTTCCACTGCGCGACCGCCCGCGGCCAGGCCGAGCGCTGCCCGATCGGGTCGCCCGAGGCGAGCGAGACGCCGGCGACGACGTCATAGCAGACGGCCGCCGCGCCATCGGGTGAGAAGGCGTAGGACTTGTCGCGCCGCGTGGCGAAGTAGCCCAGCGAGTCTTCGTCGCCCCAGACGGCCAGCAACCGGCGGATCGCCAACTCACGGTCGGGGCTCCACTGGTTGGGGTTGCGCGTCGAGCGGGTGAAGAGGAAGACCGCAAGCACCAGCGTGGCTGCGAAGGTGGCGGAGACGAGTTGGGGAACCCAGCCGGGGACATCCAGGAGGTACCGCCGGTCAAGGGCCCCGCCGGCCCCCAGCGCTCGCAGCAAGGTCGCGCGCAACACCCGCTCGAGGGGCCCGGCCGGATCGCAGATGAGCAGGCAGACCCACGCGACCACGGTGGTGAGCAGGAGGCCACCTAGCACCGTTGTGACGAGGATCCCCCAGGATCCCGGCCGCAGGCGCCCCGGGAAAGCCGGACGACACCACCAGCACAACCCGAGCACGAACACTCCGGAGGCGATCCCCGCGATGTCCAGCCCCGGCCCGAGCAGGAAACGATCGCTCCACGGGTCGAGGATCTCAGGCCCGGTGTAGGTCGTGACGCGCAGCAATGTCATGGCCCCGACCGCGATGCCGACCACTTGGAAGCCGGCGACGACGGCTAGGCCGACGCGCTTGCGCCCGACGAGCATCCGGGCCGAAAGGACGAGGAGAACGATCGAGACCAGCGAGTCCGAGACCGGCACGTTGAGGAAGCTGAAAAGCAGCTCCACGAAGCTGCCGTGCTCGCGTCGGGTGCCGTGATCAAGCAGCCAGAGGAAGACCGAGCTCAGGCCGCCCAGGGCGTAGAGCCACGTGATCGTGCGGGCGCAGAACTCCTGTCGAGGCCCCGGCGCGGAATTCGATCGCGAGGCGCGACCGGCCATGGCGCTGTCGGCCTGGCCCGAGCCGGTCGGGTGGGGGGACGTCGGTGGCGTGGACGCAGTGACGGGCATGACCCTCCCCTGCTCGATCGGTGACGGCAGGGTCGACCCGGCCACCGGTCACGTTACCGGGGCCCGGTCCTGCTCTTTCACCTCCGCAGCGCCGTCTCAGCCTGCTTTGCGCTGTGACTTCGCGGTCTTGGTGGCGTTCTTGGCCGATGTCGCTGCTGTTGCCTTCTTGGTCGTCGGGGAGGACGCCTTCTTCGCCGTGCCGGTGTCACCGCCGTCGCCCGACTCGTCGCCGTCCGCGCCACCCGCGGGCTTCTCCGACGCACCGTCGGCCGGTCCTCCACGCGCCTTCTTCGCGCGCTCTACCGACGCCTGCAGCGCCGCGAGCAGGTCGACGACCTCGCCGCCCTCCTCCTCCACGACGGGCGCGGCGACCGAATCGCCGCCGGCCAGCTTCGCCGCGACGAGCGCCTCGACGCCGCCTCGATAGTCGTCCTCGTATTCGTCGGGGTCGAAGTCTCCGGCCATCGAGTCGACGAGCATCGTCGCCATCGCCTTCTCGGCGGGCTTCGGCTCAGGCACGTCCTCCAGGACGTCGAACTCGGCCTCGCGGATCTCATCGGGCCACAGCATCGTCTGCATGACGATGACGTCGCCCACGGCCCGCAGCACAGCGGTCGTCAACCGGGTGCGCACCGACACCGTGACGATCGCGACCCGGTCGGACTCCCGCAGCGCCTCGCGCAGCAGGGCATAGGGCTTGACGGCCGCCTTGTCCGGCTCGAGGTAGTAGGTCCGGTCGAGCATGATCGGGTCGATCTGAGCTGCGGGCACGAACTTCTCGACGCTGATCTCCTTGCTGCTGCGACTGGGCAGCGAGGCGAGGTCCTCCTCGGTCAGGATGACCATCCGTCCGTCCTCGCTCTCGTAACCCTTGCCGATGTCGCGGTAGGCGACCTCCTCGCCGTCGGCCTCGGCCACCCGCCGATAGCGGATGCGCGAGCCGTCGCTCTTGCGAACTTGACGGAACTGTAGGTCGTGGCTCTCCGTCGCGCTGTAGAGCCGCACGGGCACACTGACGAGCCCGAAGGAGACGGCACCCTTCCAGATGGCGCGCATGACATCTCCTCTGCTGCGGCGGGGCCGCGGTCGCTGATCGGCTCTAGGGTCCGGCCAACTGCGAGGATCGCACCATGCACCCGATGCTCGCCACCCCCACGCGACAGGCTCCGGCCGGCAGCGGGTGGGCCCACGAGGTGAAGTGGGACGGTATGCGCCTGCTCGCCGACCTTCGCGGCGGCCGATTGCACCTGCGCGCCCGAAGCGGCGCCGACGCGACCGCGCGATTCCCCGAGCTGGCCGGGCTGGCCGGGCTGCACCCCGACGCGCTGCTCGACGGTGAGGTCGTGGCGATGCGTAGCGGTCGGCCGTCGTTCTCGCGACTCATCGAGCGCATCCACGCCCGCGACGCCGGTGCCGCACGGCGCCTCGCCCAGGAGAACCCGGTGACGTTCATGTGCTTTGACGTGGTGCGGCTGGACCGGCACAACCTGTGTGCGATGCCTTGGCGGGATCGGCGCTCGCTCCTGGAGGCGCTGGCGATGCCAGATGCCCGGACCGTCGTGCCGCCGGTCTACCCCGATGGCGCGACGCTGCTCGAGGCAACCCGGAGCCAGGGCCTGGAGGGAATCGTCAGCAAGCGCCTGATCTCGCCCTACGAGCCGGGGCGGCGCAGCCCCAATTGGCGCAAGATAGCCCACCGACCGACGATCTCAGCCCTCGTCGGGGGCTGGCGACCCGAGTCCACCTCCGGCACGGGCGTAGGGGCGTTGCTCCTGGGGCTGCCGACACTGGGCGGGCTGCGCTTCGTGGGGCGGGTCGGCAGCGGGCTCGGCGCCGCGGCGGAACGCGAACTCCTGCCGCGCCTGAGCGCGTTGGAGGTGGACGACAGCCCGTTCGCCGCGCCGCTGCCGGTGGCCGACCACTGCGGTAGCCGCTGGGTCCGACCCGAGCTCGTCGTCGATGTGCGGTCACTCGGGGACGTCGGGCACAACACCGACGGGCGGCTGCGCCAACCGGTCTTCACCGCGCTACGCGTGGACCTGAGTGCCACCGATCTGGCCGATCTGACGGGATTCGGCGACGTCAGCGAGCTTGGGGGGACCGATGACTGAGGGCGCCTCGGCGCGCACCACGGTGACGGTCCAGGTCGACGGCCAGCGCTTGCTGCTGACCAATCTCGGCAAGGTCCTCTATCCCAGCGCCGGGACGACGAAGGCGGAGGTCATGCAGTACCTCTCGGCGGTGGCCCCCGCGCTCCTGCCGCAGCTGCGCGACCGGCTCCTCACGCGCGTCCGCTGGCCGCACGGCACCGACGCGCAGTCCTTCTTCGAGAAGAACGTGCCTGCCGGGGCCCCCAGCTGGGTCCGTCGGGTCGTCATCGAATCGGAGTCCTCGCGTAGGGGCCACGAATTTGTGAGCTATCCGGTGATCGACGACCTCGCCGGCCTGACGTGGCTAGCGAACCTCGCTGCCCTCGAACTCCACGTGCACCAGTGGCGCGTCGACGAGCAGGGCACGCCCTTGGTGCCGGATCGGCTCGTCGTCGACCTCGACCCAGGGCCAGGGGCCGGGCTCGCCGAGTGCTCGCAGGTCGCGCTCCTCGTCCGCGATGCGCTGACACCGGTGCTGCCTGGCCCGGTGGTTCCGGTGACGAGCGGCAACAAGGGCATGCAGCTGTATGCCCCCACCCCGATGCTGCGCGACCCCGACGGGACCCGGGCACTGGCCCAAGGACTCGCCGAAGCGCTCGCCGCCGCGCACCCGCTGCTCGTGACTTCACGGATGACAAAGACGCTGCGCCCCGGCAAGGTCTTCCTCGACTGGAGCCAGAACACGCGGGCGAAGACCACGATCTGCCCCTACTCGCTCCGAGGCCGGGGCGGCAGCCCGACGGTGGCAGCGCCCCGGACCTGGGACGAGGTCGAGGCCGCAGCCGACGATCGCCTTGCCCCGATGACCCAGCTCGCGCCTCGCGCCGTCCTGGAGCGACTCCACCGGCTGGGGGATCTGATGGAAACGCCGCGGCCGCCGACCTCGAGGTGAGGGCGACGGCCTTAACGCCTGCTGCACGAGCGGTGAACCGCCCAACGATGATCGAATCGGAGACGATCGGATCAGGCGTGGGCCTTGTCGTAGGCGGCCTGCAGCTCGCCGGACACGCGGCCCCGGTCGCTGACCTTGTAGCCGTTAGCCCGACCCCACTCGCGAATCGCGTTGAGATCCTGTCGACGCCCGGCCGCGACGGGACGGCGACCTGCGGCCCTACGGCCGCCGGCACGACGCGCGTGGCCGGTCCACTCACTCATGGCGTCGCGCAGCTTGTCGGCATTGGCCTTCGACAGGTCGATTTCGTATGAAACGCCGTCCAATCCGAACGAAATCGTCTCATCCGCCACTCCGCCGTCGAAGTCATCGACGAGAAGGACCTGCACACGCTGAGCCATCTGGCACTCCATTGCTGTTGCCGTGTAAAGGACGCGGTTGGTGGCGTCGCGAAAGCGAGATCGCGTCCTGGGACATGCCAACACTAGTGGACAAATAGGGCTCTTGAAAAGGGAACACCACATAAGAATCGTCGCGTCGCGCAAGAGTGGATAGACCACACGGCGACAAGACGCAAACTAGTCGGCGGCCGAAGGTGCCTAGATGTCGCCCGAGCGCGTCAAGTCGGTGCGGGCATCGCCATTCTCCGCGGTCGCGCGGTCCTGTTCGGCTTCCCAGCGAGAATGCGCAAGGCGCTCATTTCGGTCGCCCTCGATGATGGCCCGCATCACCTTGTAGAAGAGGAAGCCGACGCCGATGGAGGGGACAATGGCCACGATAATGGCCCAGAACTGGTCCATTCACACCTCCACATGACGTCAACGCGCTGAACCGCGCGCATCTGAGCCTAACGCGCCGAGGCTGGTGCCCGGCGCCACCAGCTGCATCGGTTCAATCGGCTGCGGGTGGCATCGCGAGCAGGTCGAGCAGGCCGTCCACGTCCGCGGACGGCAACACGCCGGCAGCGATCGCCCGGGAGGCCGCGGCCCTGGCCAGCGCGAGGTGCACCGCCCGCGAGTCGGGAGCGCTCTCGTGCAGGGTCTCCAGGTCGGCGCGCAGCGAGTCCAGATCTGCCAGCGCCGCCACGCCGTCACCCCGGGTCTGCCCGCGCAGGGCGCCCTCCAGGGCGGTGAGCATGAGCGTGGCGAGCAGCCGCCGCCCGCCGACGACCCGTGCGGCCAAGAGAAGCTCAGCAGCCTGATCCACGACAACGGGCAGGTGATCGACCGCGTGCGCCACCGCCGCGGCGTAACGCGCCCGGCCGGCCGCGTCGACCCACACGGGCTCAGCGCCCATCTCTATGACGAGCGCCTCCCCTACGGGCCGCAGCGCGGGGGTCGTCGTCACCGCGACGCACGCGTCGGGCAAGCGTTCGAGGTCCGATGGGCTTCCCGTGAAGCGCATCGCCGGATGGAGCGCGATCGGCAGGATGTGCGACGCCGCAGCCGACGCGAGGACGTCGATGCCATGTCGCGCGCTCGTGTGGACGACGATCTGACCCGCCTGCCAAGCACCGCGGCGGCTCAGCCCGGTGACGAGATCAGGCAGCACCGGGTCGGGGACCGCCAAGATGATCAGCTCCGCGCGCGAGACGACTTCGTCGGCGGGGTAGATGGGCACGCCTGGCAGCAGGGTGCGGGCCCGCGCCACCGAGGCGTCGCTCAGTCCGCTGGTCGCCACCACCCGATGGCCTGCCGCGTGCAGAGCCGCCCCGACGACGGAGCCCAGCCTCCCTGCGGAGACGACCCCGACGTCAAGACGTGCCGGTCGTTGTGACTCCATGTTCCGACGGTACCCGGGACGCAGACTCTCAATCCCCCCAACCTGACCCATCCGACACCTCAGGAATGAAGCAGTAGTCCCGCGGTGCAACGACATCCGCTCACAATGGGGGCGCACCCCCGGCGATCACCGAATTCACGGTCACTTCACCGTTTTGCCCAGGCGCCGCCGGCTGGCGATGATCGAGCTCGGAATTCGACGAAGCCGCAAGGCACAGTCACCCCCGCCGGGGCCCGACTGAGGGTGTTATCCAGTTCGAATTCGTCGCGGCCTGTCCCGCAGACGATAACAAGCAGCGCAGCTCGATCCCAGGCAGTTGGCGCGCCATTGAAGGTGCCGGGCACAGCTCACCGGCACGGGTGGCGAACTCGCGAGGCGAAGCGCTCTCACCGATGTGAAACGAACACGCCGCGAAGAGCATCAGTGGTCGTCGGGGTGCTGGCCGGAGGAGAATTCGTCATCGACAGCGTTCGGAGGCGGATCGATGCGGCACATCCCCTGGACCCATAGTCCGGCCAGCGCCAAGAGGACACCCGAGACAGTCATGACTGCCGCCGTGATGGCGTCCGCTCGAACGGAGGCCGCGTCGATATCCGGCCAAGCCACCACGACATAGGCCAGGTAGCCCCCCGCGCTCACCGCGCCGGCCAGCGCACATGCCTGGGCGAGGCGCAGCGTCCGATAGGCGGCCAGCACTGCGACCGGCCGGCGGGCCACTCCGCGCACGGTGGCGCGCACCCGGCGGCCGGCCACGACGAGGCCGGCGCCGAGGGCCAGCGGGAGTACGG
>JAUNUZ010000435.1:520-2303 GCA_030537915.1 Micrococcales bacterium | reverse complement strand
CGCATTCCTCACGGAGGACGACATGGTCCCCCAGTTGACCTAAATGGCCGAGCGGACGATCTGACCGTGCCGCCGGCACGGTTCACCGGCCAAGCAGGCGCGCCCGCCCCGTCAACC
The DNA here is from genome assembly GCA_030537915.1 of Micrococcales bacterium. Taxonomy (GTDB): domain Bacteria; phylum Actinomycetota; class Actinomycetes; order Actinomycetales; family Dermatophilaceae; genus Kineosphaera. The sequence continues at coordinate 2,186 of JAUNUZ010000435.1, read as the reverse complement.
GGCCAGCACGTCCTCGAGCGTGTCGACCACCCGCAGCGGCCCGCCGTCGGGGGTCGCCGCCGCGATGTTGGCGGGGTCCACGAACGTCACCCTGCGCCCCTCCGAGACGAGGATCCGCGCGCTGCGGCGCAGCATCGAGCCCGCGACGGTGTTCATCGCGTAGACCTCGGTCAGGTCGAAGACCACGTGCGAGATCTTCGGCGCGTCCTCGACGAGGGAGCGCACCAGCCTCTCCGCGCCGGCGAACTGGATGGTGCCGTGCAGCTCGAAGACTTCCACCACCTCGCCGTCCGCGGTGATCTCCCGCTGGTCCCGCACGACGGTCCGCGTGGCCGGCGCGACCTCCATCAGGTGCAGCCCCAACTCGTCCGAGCACTGCTGGAACGCGAGCACGCCGCGCACGCTGTTGCCGTGCTTGTCCAAGCGCGGGGAGAACGTCGCGATCCCGGACTGCCCGGGCAGCACACCCAGCAGCCCGCCGGAGACGCCGCTCTTCGCGGGAATGCCGACGGTGGAGAGCCAGTCCCCCGCCGAGTCGTACATCCCGCAGGTGGTCATCACGCTGAGCACCTGGCGCACCACCGACCGGGAGATCACCTGTTCCCCCGTCGCAGGCTGGACCCCGCCGTTGGCCAGCGTCGCCGCCATCATCGCGAGATCCCGCGTGGTCACCTGGACCGCGCACTGCCGCGTGTAACCCCGCACCACGTCTAGCGGTTCGACCTCGAAGTTATCCAGGCTGCGCAGCATGTTCGCCAGCGCCCGGTTGCGGTAGGCGGTCTGCAGCTCGGACTCGTACACGGTCTCGTCGACGCTGAGCTGGCGCCCGGCGAACGCCGACAGCCCGGCGATCACCCGGTCGACCCGCGCACCCACGCTGCCCCCGCGCTCGAGCAGCGCGTGGGTGGCCAGCGCGCCGGCGTTGATCATCGGGTTCAGCGGCCGGCCGGTGCCCGCCTCCAGCGACAGATCGTTGAACGGGTCGCCGGAGGGCTCGACGTCGATCTTGGCCAGCACCTCATCTAGCCCCAGGTCCTCCAGCGCCAGCGCATAGGCGAACGGCTTGGAGATCGACTGCGCGGTGAACTCGATGTCCGAGTCGCCCGCGCAGTAGACGGCGCCGTCGACGGTCGCGAGCGCCATCCCGAACCTCTCGGGCTCCACGTGCGCCAACTCCGGGATGTAGTCCGCGAGCGCCCCGGATCGGTCGCCGCCGCAGTCGCGTAGGACGCCGGACAGGTAGTCGGGGATCAGTGGCTGCATATGCCTATTGTCCACTCTCCGCTCGGAAAGACTATGCGCGGCTTGCCAACTCCACACGCTGGAGCCGGATCTGCTGGGGCGCCGCGCCGTGTGGCGCGTCGAGGTCCGCCTGTGGGCCCACCGCCACCTGCGCCAGCGCAGGTCACTCCGGCGCTGCGGCGGTCCCGAACCGGCGCGCGTGCAGGGCCCGCATGGGTGCTTCGAACTCCGGCACCGGACCGAGCGTCTGCACTCCCGGAGCCACCACCGCGATCGGGAGCGCGCTCACGGGCGACGGCGGTGCGCCCCACCCCGCCAGCCAACCGACCAATTGGGCGGACGAGCAGGCGTAGACGATCCGGCCAAGGCCCACCCACGCGTGCGCCGCGGAGCACATCGGGCAGTGCTCCCCGGAGGTGTAGAC
>JAUNUZ010000435.1:0-510 GCA_030537915.1 Micrococcales bacterium | reverse complement strand
CCGCGGCCCTCGCCTCGCCCGACATGTTCTGCGCCGCCCAGCGCGCCAGCGCGAACTCGGGGTGCTGCGTGTTATCGCCGCCGGCGACGCGGTTCCGGTCCTCGGCGAGCACCGCGCCATCGCCGCCGACGAGCACCGAGCCGAAGGGCTCGTCGCCCGCGTCGAGCGCCTCCTCTGCGAGCTCAACGCACCGGCGCAGATGCGCAGCCTCGTCGGGGGTCACGCACACGCCCATCAGAACCTCCATCATCGGCCGCTTGGTACACCCTGCCAGATCCTCCGCTCTGGCGGGTGCCGCCGGCCACGCAAAGAACGGAGGGCCGCCTGATCCGGCGGCCCTCCCTCATGCGCGCTCGGCTACTGCAGGCTCGCCTCGAACCAGTCGAGCGTCTGCATCCCGAACAGGTCGCTGCCCCAGCCGTAGAGGTCGGTCACCATCTTCTGCATCGAGCAGTCGCTGCCGGAGTACGTCACGTCCGCGCCGCTCTCGCGGTAGCGCTCCGCCAGGTC
>JAUNUZ010000434.1 GCA_030537915.1 Micrococcales bacterium | reverse complement strand
GCCCGGCGTTCTGCAGGATCGCCTTGACCACGAAGGGCGCAGCCACCTCGAGATCGGCGTCCGCGAAGACGACCTGCGCTGACTTGCCGCCGAGCTCGAGCACGGTCGGGATGACCCGGTCCGCGGCCGCGTGGGCGACCTGAGCACCGATGGCTGCGCTCCCCACGAAGCTGATGTGCCCGACGCCGGGATGCCGAGTCAGAGCCGCGCCGGCTTCGGCGCCCAGCCCGGTGACGACGTTGAAGACGCCCGCCGGGACGCCGGCTTCCAGCGCGAGCCGGGCGATGGCGACCGCGGTGCGCGGGGTCTCGTCGGCGGGCTTGAGGACGATTGCGTTGCCGGTCCCGATCGCGCCGGCGACCGCCCGGGACATGAGCTGCATGGGGTAGTTCCACGCGACGATCGAGCCGATGACGCCGTAGGGCTCCTTGCGCGTGTAGACGTGTTGGTCGGCCGCGAGCGGGATCTGCAGCCCGTAGAAGGAGTCGACCGCCGACCCGTAGAAGCGGAAGTAACGCGCACACACCGTCGCGTCGGTCCTTGCCTGCGACAGCGGCTTGCCGGTGTCCTGGCTCTCGCACCGGGCGAGCTCCTCGTGGTCACGCTCGATGAGGTCGGCGATGCGATGCAGGAGACGCGAACGGTGCTCGGGCAGCGTCGCGGCCCACGCCGGTTGGGCCGCCTTGGCGACCGTGACCGCGCGATCCACCTCCGCCTCACCGGAGCGCGACACCGCACCCAGCGTCCCGCCGGTGGCGGGATCGATGTTGTCGTAGACGTCGGCCGCGTCGACCTCCACACCGTCGATGAAGTTCTTCGTCGTCTCCACCAGCGCAGCCTGTCACGATCGAGCACATGAGTGCCACGATTCACCCCTACCTTGAGCGGCCACCGCTGGCTCTGGCGCACCGCGGTGGACCCGAGTTCGCCCCGCACGCCGGCCTCGAGAACACCCTCGCCGCCTTCGTCGGGGCGGCCCGGCTCGGCTACCGCTATATCGAAACCGACGTGCACCTCACCGCCGACGGGGTGCTCGTCGCCTTCCACGACGAGGTGCTGGACCGCGTAACGGACGCCCGAGGGCGGATCGCGGACCTGCCGTGGCCCCGCGTCGAGCAGGCTCGGGTCGGCGGCCGCGAACCCATCCCGACGCTCCTGGCCCTGCTCACCGCGCTGCCGAGCGTGCGGGTCAACATCGATCTCAAGGCCCCCCGAACAGCACCGGCCACGCTGGCCGTGCTGCGCGCCAGCGGCGCCACGAAGCGGGCGTGCGTCGGGTCCTTCTCTCAGGCGCGGCTGTGGCACTTCCGCTGGCTGGCGCGGCGCGATGGCGTTGCGACGAGCGCCGGGCGGCTCGGGATCACCGCCTTGCGTCTCCTGCCGCGGGCGGCCTCCCGTGTCGTGCACACGCCGGGCATCGCCTACCAGGTGCCGGAGACGCATGCGGTGTTCGGTCGGCGCGTCCGCGTGGTGACACCGGACTTCGTCGCCGGCGCCCACGCGATCGACCGGCAGGTGCACGTGTGGACGGTCGACGACCCCGCTCAGATGCGCCGCCTGCTCGACCTGGGTGTTGACGGGATCATCACGGACCGGCTCGACGTGCTGGCCGAGGTTCTCGCCGAGCGAGGTCACCCGCTCCGGCTCCCGCCCACCCCATGACCTTCGCGAGTGGAGGCGTGCTCAGCCGCCGGCAGCGGCGATCGCGGCCTGGGCACGACGAAGGGCCGCGGTGAGGTCGGCGACCAGATCGTCGGCGTCCTCGATCCCGACGGAGAAGCGCAGCAGCCCGTCGCCGATCCCCGCCTGGTAGCGCGCCTCGGGCGTCATCGCCAAGTGCGTCATCGTCGCCGGATGGTCAACCAGCGACTCGGTGCCGCCGAGGGATTCGGCGAGGCTGAAGCACTGCAGGCCGTCGACGAACGCGCGCACCGCCTCGGCTCCCCCGACGAGATCCGCGCTGACCATCCCCCCGAAGCCATCCTGTTGGCGCGCGGCCAGGTCGTGGCCGGGGTGATCCGGCAACCCGGGGAAGTAGGTCGCCGCGACCGCCGGGTGCCCGACGAACAGGTCGGCAACCGCCATCGCGTTCTCCTCGTGTGCGCGTAAGCGGGTGTGCACCGAGCGCAGTCCGCGCAGGGTCTGGTAGCTGTCGAACGCCCCGCCGGTCGTGCCGAGGACGTTGGACCAGAAGTCCATCTGCTCGTCGAGCTCCTGCGTGCGGCTGATGATCGCGCCACCGACGACGTCGCTGTGCCCGTTGATGTACTTCGTCGTCGAGTGGATGACGACATCGGCGCCGAGCTCGA
>JAUNUZ010000003.1 GCA_030537915.1 Micrococcales bacterium | reverse complement strand
CTGGGTCGGCGCATTCCCACGCCGCGTGCGCGATCTTGCCGAAGAGCGACCGCGCGTCGATCTTCTCAATGATCTCACCGGTCATGCGGGCACGTAGCCCGAAGGAGCTGCCGTCCTCGACCGCCCGCATGAACTCGTCGTTGACGCGCACGGAGTTGTTGGCGTTCTGGTACTGCACGGAGACGATGTCCTTGCCGCCGAGGTCCATGTCGAAGCCCGCGTCCCGCAGGGCGCGAATCTTGTCCTCCTCGCGTGCCTTCGTCTCGACGAACTCCTCGATGTCAGGGTGATCGACGTCGAGGACGACCATCTTGGCCGCACGCCGGGTCGCGCCGCCGGACTTGATCGTGCCGGCCGAGGCGTCGGCTCCGCGCATGAAGGACACCGGGCCGGAGGCCGTGCCGCCGGAGGAGAGCAGTTCCTTGCTGGAGCGGATGCGGGACAGGTTCAGCCCGGCTCCGGAACCGCCCTTGAAGATGAAGCCCTCCTCCTTGTACCAGTTGAGGATCGAGTCCATCGAGTCTTCGACCGACAGGATGAAGCACGCGGACACCTGCTGTGGACTAGGGGTCCCGACGTTGAACCAGACCGGGGAATTGAAGCTGAAGACCTGGTGGAGCAAGCAGTAGGTCAGTTCGTGCTCGAAGAGGGTCGCGTCCTCCTCCCCCACGAAGTAACCGTGCTTCTTGCCCGCCGCGACATACGTGAGGACGACGCGATCGATGAGCTGACGCAGCGAACCCTCACGCTTGTCGGAGCCGAGGGCCCCGCGAAAGTACTTGGTGGTGACGATGGTGCTCGCGTTGACGGACCAGAAGTCCGGGAACTCGACACCGCGCTGCTCGAAGATCGTCTCGCCGGTCTTCCAATTCTGCTGAACGACGTCGCGCGTATCCCACTTCACCTCGTCATAGGGGTGCACCCCGGGGGTGGTGTAGATGCGCTCGACAGATACCGACTTCGCGGCTCCCTTGCTGACGCTCGAGCGCGCTCCCGTGGTCTCAGTCATGTCGTGCTTCCTCCCTGACCGAAGTCAAGTGCGTTGGTGTGGGTCGAGCTCGGGGGGCATTGGGCTGGTTCGGGCCCCCCGTCCGGTCGGCCTCTCCCCCTGAACCACTCGGGCCGCTCCGGCCGTCACGGTTACCCGGCCCGTGTTCTGGGACCGCCGCCATGTCGCGCTCGACGCGCAGCAGAGCGATGGCTTCTTCGAAGTCCTCCAACGTGTCGAAGGCCTGGTAGACCGATGCGAAACGCAGGTAGGCGATCTCGTCCAAGGCGCGCAAGGGGGCCAGGATGGCCAGGCCCACGTCGTGAGCCTCCACCTGCGCCTGCCCGCTGGCCCGCACCTGCTCCTCGACCTGCTGCGCAAGGACCGCTAGGTCGTCGTCGCTGACGGGCCGCCCCTGACACGCCTTGCGCACGCCCGTGACGATCTTGGACCTGCTGAACGGCTCACTCACCCCTGAGCGCTTGACAACCGTCAGCATTGCCGTCTCGCTCGTGCTGAACCGGCGCTGACAAGCGGGACACTGTCGACGTCGGCGGATCGTCGACCCGTCGTCAGCGGTACGGCTGTCGATGACTCGACTGTCGACGTGGCGGCAGAACGGGCAATGCATCAGGCGTCACCTCCAGGCGGGCACAGGGAGACCCTCGGGCGGGCCACGGTCGAGCATTGGTCTGTGGACCATGTGTGCACATCCTGTGGATGACACTCGTCCAGGTGGGGACTACATGTGGACTAACTACAGTGGTGTAACCACTACATGTAGGGATCGTAAGCAGCCCGTGGCCGAGAAACAAGCCGACCCGCGTGGCGAGCACGCACGCCCGGCGTGTCGCGCGTGACGCACCCTCATCCCCGTCCGACGTGAGTCACCCGGCAGGGATGAGAAGACTCTGGCCCGCGACGATCGCGGTGCCACTGAGCCCGTTCAACTCGCGCAGACGCGCTATAGCGTCAGTGGAGGGCAGCTCTGGCAGCTCGACCCGGGCGATCTCCGTCAAGGTCTGGCCAGGTCGCACCGTCGTCGCGTGATCGGCGACCGGCGCACCGGGACCGAAGACCCGCGCCAGCGCAAGCGACATCACGAGCGACACGGCACCGAACACCAGCAGGGTGCGCACCAAGCGCCCACGCTGAGTCAACCGAAACGCTGAGCGACGTGGGCCCTTCGGGCACGTCCCCTGGGAACGAGCCACCTGCGGATACGACGTCGATGGATCCGTCGGCACCGCGTGCAGCACAGCCCGGTGTCGCACCGTCGTCGCCGGCAACCCCATCGCAACTGCACTCATGACTGCCTCCACTCGCACTTGTGTTCGATAGAACACTTGTCTGATATCTGAACACAGCATCGAACTGATGTCCAGACACGCAGCCGTGCATGTTTGACACTGATGTACGACTACGCGGCTAGACTTCTGCTGTGCCATCACCCAAGCAGCCACCACCGACAAGGGTCGAAAGCCGTGGTTGCGGGTCGACATCGATGCAGTTCAAACACTCGTGACGAGGCATCGTCCCGACTCAGGAGGAGCCCTCATGGCCGATATTCACGAGCTGCCGGAGCGCCCTGCGCAGTGCGGCCTCACCGGCCGTCAGCGCAAGGTGCTGCTCGTCATCCGCAACTCCGTCGAGAGCCGCGGGTACCCGCCGAGCCTGCGTGAGATCGGCCAGGCCGTCGGCCTGACGAGCCCCAGCAGCGTGGCCCATCAACTCGGGGCGCTGGAGCGCAAGGGGTACCTGCGCAAGGATCCGAACCGGCCCCGCGCGCTGGAGATCGTCGCACTACCGGACAACTTCCCGCCGGCCCCCGGCGGTGCGCGCGGTCACGGGGTCGGAGTGGACGAGACCGGCAGCGGAGATGAACGACCGGCCGCGACCTATGTGCCGGTGCTCGGACGGATCGCTGCCGGGGCGCCGATCGCGGCCGAGGAGATGGTCGAGGATGTCTTCCCCCTCCCCCGCCAACTGGTCGGCGAAGGAGATCTGTTCCTGCTCAAGGTGAGTGGCGACTCGATGGTCGACGCAGCGATCTGCGACGGAGACTGGGTCGTCGTACGCCAGCAGCCCACGGCCGACAACGGCGACATCGTCGCGGCCATGCTCGACGGGGAGGCGACGGTCAAGACGTTCAAGCGGATCGACGGGCACCTGTGGCTACTCCCCCACAACTGCGCCTACGACCCGATCGCGGGCGACGACGCCACGGTGCTCGGCAAGGTGACGGCGGTCCTGCGTCGCGTCTGACCTGGCTCGCTCGCTGACGCCGACGCCGCGGATGGGCCGGGCCCGAGAGCAGCGACAGTGCGAGCGAGCCAGGGTAGGACTTCACCCAGAGGCGCATCGATCCGAACGGTCGAGAGGTCGTCGCCACGCGACGGCCCGCGGGTCACAATGACTACGGGCCGCCCCAGGGTTGCAGCGCGCCGCACGAAACGCAGGCCGGACATCACGGCCAGGGACGAGCCGAGGACGAGCAGGGCCCGACATGACTCGACTGCGTCGAAGCACTCGGCCACAAGCGGACGCGGGACCGACTCGCCGAAGAAGACGACGTCGGGCTTGAGCAGGTCGCTGCCACAGTCCTCGCACGAGGCGGTCCGAAACTGCCGCACGAGCGACGGCGCGATGTCGACGTCACCGTCCGGGCGGACCGCGACGCGCCGGGTGCCCGCAGCGCGCGACTGCTCGGTGAAGCCGGGGTTGAGGCGCGTCAACGCGGCCTGCAGACGATCCCGATCGAACTGCGCGTCGCAGGCGAGGCAGACGACTCGGGCCAGCGTGCCGTGCAACTCGCGAACCCGACGGCTGCCGGACTCCTGGTGAAGCCCGTCGACGTTCTGGGTGATGACGCTGTCGAGCACTCCCGCGTGCTCCAGCGTCGCAACTGCTCGGTGGGCGTCATTCGGTTGTGCGGCTCGGAAGCGGGACCAGCCGACATAGGCCCGGGACCAGTATCGCTGCCGCCCCCGCGACGATGCCCGAAATTCCTCGATCGTCATCGGCGTGACGCGTCGCAGACCGTCCGGTCCGCGATAGTCGGGAATGCCCGAGTCGGTGGACATGCCCGCCCCGGTGAGAGCGAGCACGCCTCCCTGGGCTACGACGGCCCGCAGCACATCCATGTGATCGCCGCCGACGCCTGGGGCCGGGGCCTGGCTCAGTGCCGGGCGCACTTGCGTCACCGGCGCCGCACGGATGGTCGTCACGGGCATAGCCCGGGGAAACGTCATACCTGAAGTGTCCGTGACAAAGGGCAGGGGCGCGACCGCCCCGATCGTGGCCATTCGGCACCGGCAACCGGTAACGCGGCATTATTCTAAAACGATGATTGACACTGCTGGCTTTCGGGTTATGCGCGCCATCGCCGAAGAGGGCAGCTTCACGGCGGCGGCGCTGGCGCTGGGCTACTCACAGCCGGCCGTCTCCCAGATGGTGCGGCGACTCGAGCAACGAACCGGCACGGTGCTCGTCGAGCGCGTGGGCCGCTCTGTCCGTCTCACCGAGGCGGGCCAGGTGCTCGCCCGACACGCGGTGAGCGTGCTGTCCTCGCTCGAAGCGGCCGAGGAGGAGATCGCCGCGATCGCCGGTCTACGTGCCGGTCGCGTCCGGCTGATGGCCTTCCCGTCATCCTCCTCTACGGTGGTGCCGATGGCCTTGGCCAAGGTCCGCCGCGACCATCCCGCGGTCTCGGTGACATTCACCGAGGCCGAGCCGCCGGAGTCACTCGCGGCGTTGCGGGCCGGGGACTGCGATATCGCGGTCGCCTTCTCCTACAAGGGAACCGACCTCGCCCGGGGCGAGGAGAGCCTCGAGCCGTTCGTCACCTACCCGCTGCTCGAGGACGAAGTCCACCTCGCCCTTCCGCGATCCCACACGCACGCGAGTCACGACGTCGTCAAGCTGGAGGAGCTCGCCGCTGAAGAGTGGATCGCGGGCTGTTCCCGCTGCCGAGGCCACCTCCTGCAAGTGTGCTCGGACGCCGGCTTCGTCCCGCGGGTCGCCTTTGAGACCGAGGACTACGTCACGGTCCTTTCGTTCATCGCGCAGGGACTGGGGATCGCGCTCATCCCGGGGCTCATCCTGGAGCACACGCAGCATCCGGACGTCGTCACGGTGCCGATCTCCCCCGCATCCCGCCGCACGGTCTACGCGGTGACGACCCCCGACCTCCAGCGGGTCCCGGCCGTCGCTGCAACCCTGGCGGCGCTGAGTGAGAGCGCCCGGAGCGTGGGGCTCGGGCTCGGGACCTGCCGCAGCGATATCCCGGACGCGACGTGCCCGGGGACGCAGGGCTCGCCGATCGTCCAGTCGGCCATCTTCATCACCTGAGCTGGGGCGTATGCCCAGCTGCGCTCAGTGCCGCAGGCGCCGCACACGCACGCCCTCTGCGGGCGTACGCGGACCCCACAAGACAATGTCCCCGTCGCGATCGGTGCGCAGGATCGTCGCACCGCTGTCGCGCAGGAGGTCCAAGGTGCGGCCCGCGGGATGCCCATAGCCGTTCTGGGCGCCCACGCTGATCACGGCGACCGGCGCCGCGACGAGCCGGACGAGGTTCGGAGCCTGGTTGGCCGACCCGTGATGCGCCACCTTGACGACGTCGAAGGGGCGCGGCGCGGGGTCGGCCCGCAAGTCGCGCGCCACCTCCGCAGCCGCCTCCCGCTCAAGATCGGCGAGGAGGAGCAGCTGGAGATGGGCGGTCGTCACCTCCAAGGTGATGCCCGCGTTGTTGGGCATCGAACCGGCATGGATGATCCGGCTCGGCCAGCGAGCCCTCGCCGTGACCTGCCCGAATCGGAACCGATCCCCGGTCTGGACGACCACCGGGGTGAGCCCCGCCCCGGCCGCCCAATCGGTGACGGCCTGCGCCTGGTCGGCCGGGTCCGGCAGCGGGCTCACGTAGAGCGCATGGACGCGTCGTCCAGCGACGGCCCCAACCAGCGCGGCCACATGATCGGCGTGGTAGTGCGTGAGGAAGAGGGCATCAACATCGGTGACGCCGAGGCGATCGAGACAGGCCCGCACCGGCTCCGGATCCGGCCCGACGTCGACGAGGACCGCCCGGCCCGGGCCGGTGGCCACGGCTGTGGCATCGCCCTCCCCCACATCGCAGGCAGCAAACTCCCAATCGGCCGGCATGCTTCCTCCCGGCGTGGGCCACACCGCTGAGACGGCCACAACAAGTAGACCGACGGCGATCACCGGGTGCCGGCGGGCTTGATGGGCCAGCCACGGCGCCGCCAGCAATCCCGCGAGGAACAAGGCAGCAAGCAGCAGCGCGCCTGGTGTGCCGTCCGGCCACGGCATCGTCCCGAATGGCACCGGCGCGAGGCGGTGCGCGACCTCGGCGATGCCTGCGGCAGGCAGCGCCGCCACCCAGGCGCAGAGCATGCCCGCCGGAAGCCAGACGGCTGATGTCAACGCCGCCAGCACTCCGGCGATCGTCGCCGGGGGGACGAGCGGCGCGGCCACCAGATTGGCCAGGACGCCGATGAGCGGCACCGAGCCCTGGAGCAGGACAACGACCGGCGCGCACATCGCCTGGGCCGCCAAGGGGATCGCAGCTGCCTCCCCGAGGATGCGCGCCCGCCGGGGCAGGTAACGCGACAAGGCCGCCCCCCAGGGGCGGGCGAAGAGCAGGAGGCCCAGGGTCGCGAGTGCGGACAAGGCGAAGCCGTGCGAGCGCGCCAGCCACGGGTCGATGCACAGCAGGATGACAACGGCCGCCGACAGTGCCGGTGGGCCGGCCGCCCGCCGTGACACAAGCACTCCGAGCAGTCCGACCGCCCCCATCGTGGCGGCCCGGATCACACTCGGATCGGGCCGGGCCAGGACCACGAAGGCCGCCAACGCGAGGCCCGCGACCCACGGCCTGCGGCTGCGGGGGACCCCCAGAACTCCGCACAGCAGAACCACCGCCGCCAGGATGACGGAAACATTCGAACCGGAGACTGCCGTGAGATGTGTCATCCCGGTGGCCTTCATCGCGTCGGTGAGCCTCGGCGGCGTGAGGCTACGATCGCCGATGACCAGCGCCGGGACGAGTCCGCGGGCATCCTCGGGCAGCGGCTGGACCGCCTGCCGGAGCCGGGAGCGGCTGTGTTCCGCCACCTGTGCGACCAGGCCAGCGGCCTCCACGCGCTGGGCCCGACCGGTGACCCGGACGAGCGCGACGACACGTTCTCCGGACCCGGCGGCCGCGACCCGGCCGGTGACCCGCACCTCCTCGCGCCAGTGCAGGGTTGCCAGATCGGCGTCGCCGAGCAGGAGGACAGGGGTTCGCACGGAGGTGCGGACCCCGCGAGCGACCACCTCGGTGACGAGCAGCCTCGCGGCGTAGCCGGGTTCTGGGCGTCTAGGGTCGGGCTGCAGAGCTCGCGGGTCCTCCTCCACCCGGCCCTGCAGCGTGACGACGGCGCGCTTCGTTGCGAGCTCGGGCATCGGTCCCACGCTCCGGATGGCCAGGTGAGCCGCCGCTGCACTGCCCACGAGCATGACGACGAGCGTGGTCAGGGCAACGATCGAAGCGACGCGCCGAGATCTCTCACGTGCGCCACTGCGCCGGATGGCCGCCGCGACGAGCCCACCCCCAGCGGCAGTCGCCACCGCTGCCAGACAGGGGCCCGGCCCGGCAACAGGAAGTCCGAGCAGGACCACCATGAGCATCCAGGCGAACGCCGCTGGGACGAGCAAGCGCAGGTCCAACCGCGTCGGGGGCCTCAGCTCCACGGGATCACCGGGGGCGCCGCGTGGACCGACGCCGGTCACACCCGAACCAGGGGACGCAACCGCTCGAGCGTCTTCACGCCGACCCCGCTGACCTCGCCCAGCTCGTCCACGGTGCTGAAGCGGCCGTGCTCCGTGCGCCAGGCCACGATGCGCTGCGCCATCACCGGCCCCACCCCGGGGAGCTGATCCAGAGCAGCCAGATCAGCGGCATTGAGATCGATGGGGTTCGCTGCTGAGGGCGTACCCCGCGAGCCCCCCGGCGATGGCCCGGGCGCCGGGCCGGCTCCTCCTGGCGCGGCGCCGGCGGCAGGAGCCTTGGCCCCCCGGACCAGCACGACGATCTGCTCACCGTCGACGAGAGGACGGGCCAGGTTGATGCTTGCCCCGTCGGCCGCCGACGAGAGCCCACCGCTGCTGCGAATCGCGTCCTCAACCCGCGCCGGACCGGGCAGTCTGACCACCCCCGGCTTGCGTACCGCACCAACGACGTGTGCGATCACCGGGGCACTGGATTGCGCACTCGTTGGCCCCGGCCCCGGCGGGATCCCGGAAATGGATCCCGACGCGGTCGAGGCGGTGCCGGGTCCACCCGCCGACGACGGACGCGCCGACCGATTCGATCCGGGAGTCTGGGACCTTGACGGTGTCCGACCTCCGACCGACTCCACCCCTGCGACCTTGGCGACTGCTTCTGGCACGGCTGAGCGTTGCGCCCACCAGACCCGGCCACCGAAGAGACCCGCTGCAGCGAGCACGACGATGAGCATGCCGATCAGCGCCAGGCCCTTCGGGCGCACCCGCGCGTCCGCGATGGCCTCGGGCAGCTGCAGCATCGACGGGCGGGTCCGCTCGGCTGACGTGGGGGTTCGCCGTCCGGATCGAGTAGCCGGGACCAGCTGCCCCGCGCCGTGGTCGAGCAGCCCGGGCGCGGCGACTCGGAAGGGGTCGGTGTAAGGCCGGTCTTCCTTCTGATGCGAGCTCTTGCCGGCCCGACCGAAGCCCCTCTCCTGCGCCGCGGCCAGAGCGACTGCAGACGCGTCGTCAAGCCCTTCGCCTGACCCTTCCCCGGGCCCTTCGCCGGCTGGCGCGCGATCGAGGTCACGCTCATCGGGGTCTCTACTCAGGGGTCCGGGTGCACCCGACATGAGCGCGACAAGCCGTGCCGAGGAGGGTGGGGAGTCCGGCTCGCGCGCGTGCTGTCGGGGCATGAGGTCACGTTAGGAGCGGGCTGCGCACCCGCTCGATTCGCCGGGGCCGCCGCTGTGGACGAGCGGGCCCCGCGCCCACCCCTGTGGACTATGCCGATCAGCGGCGAGTCGAGGCCTGTCCACGAGCTGAGAAGGCCAGCGCCATCACGTACTCGGTGGTCACCGATCGGCCGGGCGAGCCGCGGTCGTGCGGGCGGTTGCACGGCGGGGTGAGTTCAGGGTCGTGGCGATACGACAGCCGCGAGAGTTCCGGGTCCGAGATGAACGGCGAGGACCGCCGGCAGATCGAGGACTTGCACGCGCGGCCGACCGGGCGCGCCGGGATTCGCGACTACGTCCGCGCCGGGAATCGGGAGATGGGCGACAGCATCGTCGGCCGCCGTGTCCGGCCACGCCCGCGCCCATTCATCCGCCAGGATCTCATCGAGGGCCGCCGCAACCTGCTCGGCCCGCTCCCGGGCACCCGCGTGATGGATCGCGACGTCTACCTTCGGGCCTGCGACCGTGACGGCGTGGCCCGACAGCTCGGTCAGGCGCGCCATGGCCCGTGATGTTGTGCGAAGTCGCTCTACCGGCTCGATGTGTCCGTCCACCAGAGCCAACAACGGCTTGATGGCGAGCGCTCCGCCGAGGAGGCCGGCGGCGGCGCCGATCCGTCCACCGCGACGCAGCTGCTCCAGGGAGTGGACATAGAGCAGCACTGTGCTCTGCGCGCAGCGGCGCTCGATCGCGTCGGTGATTTGCTTCGCGGTTGCCCCTGCGCGCGCCAGTCTGGCCCCGGTGGCCACCGCATACCCCAGCGACGCGCCGGCGCTGCGGGAGTCCACCACGTGCACGGGCACGGGGGCGTCGCGCGCGGCCAGGACGGCCGCGTCGCACGTGCCGGACAGCTGCGCTGACAGATGTGCCGAGACGATGTGACTCGCGCCTTGATCGGCCAGCTGCTCGTAGGCCGCAAGCATGGCCGTCGGCGTGGGACGGGACGTGCTGACGGTGCGGCGGTGTCGCAGGGCTTCGAGGACGCCCTGAGTGTCTATATCGACCCCCTCGGTGAACACCTCGTCGTCGACGAGCACATGCAGCGGCACGATTTCGACCCCGAGGCATCCGAGCGCGCGGGCCTGCTCGGGACTCAACCCAGCGGTGGAGTCGGTGACGACGGCGACGTGACTCATGTGCCCGACCGCCGGGGTGCGCAGAACGCCCGCCGTGTCACCCGACCACGATGTTCACGAGGTTCGGCGGCCTAGCGATGACCTTGCGGATCGTCTTGCCCGCAAGAAGGTCCGCGATCCTCGGCTCGGCCACGGCGGCGGCTTGCAGGGCGGCCTCGTCGATGTTCGCGGGCACCTCGATGCGCGACCGCACCTTGCCGCCCACCTGGATGACACATGTCACGGTGTCCTGCACGAGATAGGCGGGATCGGCCTGCGGGAACGGCTGGTAGACGACTGATTCCTCGTGACCCAGCCGGCTCCACAGCTCCTCGGCTACGTGCGGTGCCACCGGGGCTGTCATGAGGACCAGCGGCTCGATAACGTCCCTCGGCGCGGCCGGTAGCTTGGTCAGGACGTTGTTGAGCTCGATGAGCTTGGCGATCGCGACGTTGAAGCGCAGGCCGTCGAAGTCGGACCCGACCGCTGCGATCGTGCGGTGCAGAACCCGCCGCGTCGCGTCGTCGGCCGGGGTTTCGGCGACCACGACAGCCCCGGTCTCCTCGTCGATGACATTGCGCCACAGTCGCTGCAGGAAACGTTGGGCACCGACGACGGCGCGCGTCTCCCAGGGCTTGCTCTGCTCCAGTGGACCCATGCTCATCTCATAGACACGAAAGGTGTCGGCTCCATAAGCCGAGTACATCTCGTCCGGAGAGACGATGTTCTTCAACGACTTTCCGATTTTGCCGAACTCCCGAGTGACCGGCTCTGCGTGCCACGTCCACGCGGGGTGGCCGTCGATCTCGATCTCCTCCACCTCCGCTGCAGGCACCGGCTGGCCGCGACCGTCGCGGTAGGCGTAGGCCTGGATATAGCCCTGCGAGAAGTACGTCCGGAAGGGCTCCTCCGCGCTGACGTAGCCGAGGTCGAAGAGGATCTTCTGCCAGAAGCGGGCGTAGAGCAGGTGCAGCACCGCATGCTCTACACCGCCGATGTAGAGGTCGACGCCGCCGGGGTCGCGGGAACCCTCAGGTGCGCCCTTGACCGGCTTCGCCCGCGGACCCATCCAATACTTCTCCACCTCTGGATCGACGATCATCTGTGTGTTCGCCGGGTCCGTGTAGCGAATGTAGTACCAACATGAGCCAGCCCAGTTGGGCATCGTGTTCGTCTCGCGCCGATACATCTTTGGCCCGTCACCCAGGTCGAGTTCGACATTTATCCAGTCCGGGACGCGGCTCAGCGGCGGCTCCGGTGAGGACTGCGCGTCATCGGGCGCAAAGGTCTTGGGCGAGTAGTCGGGCACCTCTGGGAGCCGGACCGGCAGCTGCTCCTCGGGGATCGAATGCGCCTGGCCGAACTCGTCGAAGACGATCGGGAAGGGCTCACCCCAGTAACGCTGACGGCTGAAAAGCCAGTCACGCAGCCGGTAGTTGACGGTGGCCCGTGCGCGGCCATGCCCCGCCAGCCACTCGATGATGCGCTCCTTGGCATCGGGGATGCGCAAGCCGTCGAGGCTCAGCTCGGGGTTGGCCGAGTTCACGACCCGACCCTCACCGGTGTAGGCATGACCCGCCTTCACCGACGCATCCGGCGCCCCATCCGAACCGGCCAGGGCGACGACGTCCAGGATGTCCAGCCCGTGTGCGATCGCGAAGTCGAAGTCACGCTGGTCGTGGGCCGGCACCGCCATGATCGCGCCGGTCCCGTAACCCATCAGGACGTAGTCGGCGACGAAGACCGGGATCCAGCGCCCGTCGACCGGGTTGATGGCATACCCGCCTGTGAAGACACCGGTCTTGGACTTCTCATCCTCCATTTGGCGCTCGACGTCGGACTTGCGGGAGGCCGCCAGCACGTACGCGGAGACCGCCTCCTGCGGCGAATTCGCGCCGCCGGTCCAGCGGTCGTCGGTGCCCTCGGGCCAGGCTTCCGCCGTGAGCACCGAGACCAGCGGGTGCTCTGGCGCCAACACCATAAATGTCGTGCCGAAGAGTGTGTCCGGCCGTGTCGTGAAGACCTTGATCTGCTCGTCGCAGTCCGGTCTGTCCGCCAGCGCGAAGTCCACGAGTGCACCGACCGAACGGCCGATCCAGTTGCGCTGCATGAGCTTGACCTTCTCGGGCCAGTCGACTCGGTCCAGATCGTCGGCCAGCCGGTCCGCATACGCGGTGATGCGCATCATCCACTGGCGCAGTGCGCGACGGAAGACGGGGTAGTTGCCCCGCTCGGAGCGGCCGTCGGCCGTAACCTCTTCGTTCGACAGGACGGTGCCCAGGCCGGGACACCAGTTGACCGGCGCCTCACTCGTGTACGCGAGCCGGAAGTCGTCGAGGTAGGCGTGCCGTTCCTGGCGTGTCAGATCCGCCCACCCCCGAGCGGCCTGGGCGCCGACCAGGGGTCGCTGCCCGGACGCCAACTCCTCCTCCAACTCGGTGATGGGGCGGGCCCTGCCCAGCCCCCCGTCCTGGCGCACGGCCTGCGTGTCATACCACGAGTTGTAGATCTGCACGAAGATCCACTGGGTCCAGCGATAGTAGTCGTCGTCGATCGTCGCGATCGATCGGCGGTCGTCGTGGCCCAGACCCAGGCGGCGCAGCTGCCGGCGCATGACCGTCATGTTCTCTTCGGTCGTCTTTCGCGGGTGCTGCCCGGTCTGTACGGCGAACTGCTCCGCTGGCAGCCCGAAGGCGTCATAGCCCAGGGCGTGCAGGACGTTCTTGCCGGTCATCCGGTGATAGCGGGCGTAGACGTCGGTGGCGATAAAACCCAGCGGGTGTCCGACGTGCAGGCCGACGCCCGAGGGATAGGGGAACATGTCGAGCACGAGGAGCTTCTCCCGCCCCGCGACCAGCTCCGGCTGCGCCCAAGGGCCGGCCGGGTTCGGGGCGTGGTAGGTGCCCCGCTCCTCCCAGCGGTCCTGCCAGGCGAGCTCGATCTGATCGGCCAGTTGCGCCGTGTAGCGGTGCGGGTGCTCAGCCGTGCTGTCGCTCATCCGTCCTTCTCCTCGGCCCCTCCGGGCCATCTCATGCCGGGCTGTCTCGCCTATCCGGGCCGCAAGGCCTTGCGCCGCGCCCGGCGCGGCCACGACAACGGACACACCGAAGACGAGGACACGCGAAGACCCCTCACACCAGGAGGGGTCTACCGCGTCGTCGCCAGCGGGCGCGGCTGGCCAAGAAATCGCCGCGAAGTCACCACGGGAAGGTTACCGCACCCCTGGGATCGACTTGTCGCCAGACGCACGACGGCGGGTCGCCCCCGTAGGGCCGACCCGCCGCGTCGATCACGTGCGACAACGCTGCCCAGCGATCTGCGCGCAGAGCGCGTTGTGCGCCGGGGCCATCGCCGACTTGTTGTTGGCCGCCTGGTTCTTGTGGATGACACCCTTGCTCACGGCCTTGTCGAGCTTGCGCGATGCCTCGCGCAGAGCGGCAGCCGAAGCGTCCTTGTCACCGGAGGCTGCGGCCTCACGGGACTTACGGATCCACGTCCGCAGCTCTGACTTGTACGCCTTGTTGCGCTCGGTGCGCTTGGCGTTGGTTTGGATCCGCTTGATCTGGGACTTGATGTTTGCCACGGGTGCTATCTCTCTTCTGGTCGATCGGCTGTCGAAAGTGACAGGCTCACCCTCGGCGCCGGGTCCAAGTGGGCGTGGCCATGACGGACCCGGTCAAAGGCGAGCTACGGGATACGTGACAAACGCACGACCTGGGCGCGCACGCGAAATCCGACGTTACCAGCGGCGGTGCCGCCTCTCCAAAACACTCGCGAGCAAAGCGCCCCCGCTCACCGGACCGCCCGCGCCTGGGCGATCGTGAGAATTGCGCGTTCGACGGCGTAGACCGGGTCTCGTCCGCCGCCCTTGACGTCGAAGTCGGCCGCCGCGACCGCCTGGATGCACACGCCGAGCCCGTCGTCGTCCCAGCCGTGCAGCGAGCGCCGCGCCCTGTCGACCTGCCACGGCGCCATGCCGAGGGATTTGGCCAGCTGGGCGGAGGGCCCCCGGCCCGCGCCGCAGACCTTGACGAGCGCACGCAGCTGGGAGGCGAGGACGGCGACGATCGGCACCGGGTCGACGCCACCGGCGATGGCGTGCCGCAGCAGCCGCAGGGCCTCGGCTGTGTTGCCCGCGATCGCGGCGTCGGCGACCCGGAAGCCGCTCGCCTCGACCCGCCCGCCGTGGTAGGTCTCGACGACCCCCTCGTCGACGGTCCCGTCGGTGTCGGCAATCAGTTGCGCGCAGGCGGAGGCGAGTTCGGAGACGTCCTTGCCGATCGCCTGCACGAGCGCGCGCACGGCTCCGGGGCTGATCCGCCGAGCGTGTCGGCGGAACTCGCCCGAGACGAAGTCGGACTTGTCGCGGTCACTCTTGATGGCCGGGGCCTCAAGGACCCGCGCCCCGGCCTTCTTCATGGCGTCGAGCACCTTGCGTCCGCGGTTGCCGCCCTTGAGCAGGACGACGAGCGTGCTGTCCTCCTCGAGTGGACCACCTAAGTAGGCGAGCAGGTCGGTCACGAGATCATCTGGGGCCTCCTCGACATCCTGGACGACGATGGCTTTCGCGCCCCCAAAGAGCGAGGGGCTGGCGTGGTGAGACAACGAGCCGCGCTCGTAGCCCGCGGCTGCGAGCCGGATGACCTCGGTGTCAGGGTCTAGGGAGCGCAACGCCTCCAACGTCGCGGCCAGCGCCCGCTGGGCCAGAACCTCTTCGGGTCCGCTGACAAGCACGAACGGCGGAACTGCGCAGTCCGGCGGGGATCCGGGCTCGGAACCGTCACGAGCTGAGGACCGGCGCTCGCTCACGACAACACGTCCTGCAGAAGCAGCCGGAGCTGGCCGCTGCGGGCCAGCACCGCAGCGGCCGAAACCCCGAGGGTGTCGGCGATCCGTTCGGCGTCCAGGCCCACGTCGACGAGGTCGCGCAGGCGCTTGTCAGCCGCCGCGTCCCAGGCCTGCCCGTCGGTGACCGCGGTGCGGCTCGAGGAACCGACAGGAGTGTCCCCCAGACCCGCCGGCAGGTCGGCGGACTTGGGCTGCCCCGCCATCGGCGCGACACCGGGTGGCGGCAAAGCACCCCCGTGGCCCGCCTTGCTGGCCGTGCGGTTTCGCGGTCGTGGCGCAAGGACCGGCACGAGAGGAGGGGCCGACTCATCGAGCCGCGCGAGGGCGTCCAGGACGAGGTTGCGGTTGGTCGTCGGCCAGAAGGGTGGCAGGGACGCCTGCAGGAAGGGTGCGTACCGAGCCGTGATCATCCGGGGATCCAGGAATGCGACGACCCCGCGGTCGTCGCCGCGGCGCACGAGCCGCCCAGCACCCTGGGCTAACCGCAGCGCGGCGTGCGTGGCCGAGACCGCCATGAATCCGTTGCCGCCCAGCGCAGCGATCGCCCGTGAGCGTGCCGACGCGAGCGGATCGTCGGGCCGAGGGAAGGGGATGCGGTCGATGATGACGAGCTGACAGGCGGACCCCGGCACATCGACACCCTGCCACAGCGTCAGAGTGCCGAACAGGCAGGTGCGGGCATCGCCGGCGAATTCTCTCACCAGCGTGGACATCTGGTCCTCGCCCTGACACAGCACCGCCCAGTTGTCACCGAGGCGCTCGCGCATCGCCTCGGTGGCCGCCTGCGCAGCCCGCATCGAGGAGAACAGGCCCAGGGTCCGACCGCCCGCAGCCCGCACCAGGGCCTCGATCTCGTCGAGGACGGCCGGCGGGGTGCCGTCGCGGCCCGGTGGCGGGAGCTGGGCGGCGACGTAGGCGATGGCCTGACTGCGGTAGTCGAAGGGGCTGCCGACGTCGAGGCCCTCCCAGGCTGGCGCACCCTCCCCACGCAACCCCAGGTTGCCGGCAACGGTCTCGAAGCTCCCGCCGAGCTCCAGCGTCGCGGAGGTCAGGACGACGCTGCGGTCCGTGAAGAGCTTGTCCCTCAGCAGCATGGCGACGCTCAATGGCGCCACCCGCAGGGTGCTGGTCTCGCGGCGCAGATCCCGGGCCACCCAGGCGACGTCGAGCTCGCGTCCTTCAAGCAGCCGCTGGGTCACCTCGAACGTGTCATCGACCGCGGCGCGCGCGAGCGCTCGCTGGCCGTCTCCGGCCTCGTCCCCGCCCCCACCCGCAGGTTTCAGCTCGGTCTGCAGGGCCCGGGCAGCCTGCGCGACCGCGCCGAGCGCCGCGACGAGCCCCGCGGGCAGGCTGTCAAGGCGCCCCTCGGGCAGGTCGACCAGGACCACCTGCAAGCCCTCCCCGGAGGCAGTGAGCGCTGCACCGTCCGCGAGTCGCGCGGCCCGCTTGGCCGCCGCGGCGACCGTCCCCGGCGAGATCTCGTCGGTGATCGTCGACGTCACGCGATCGACGAGTTCATGGGCCTCGTCGATGACGAGCAGGTCGTGCTCGGGCAGCATCTGACGGCCTTCGAAGGCGTCGATGGCCATGAAGCTGTGATTGGTGACGACCACATCGACCCCCGCCGCATCCGCGCGGGCACGCTCGACGAAGCACTCGGCAACCATCGGGCACCTGCTGCCGAGACACTGGTGCGCGGAGACGGAGACCTGCCTCCACGCCCGCTCGGGCACGCCGGGGACGAGCTCATCCCGATCGCCGCTGTCGGTCTCCTGCGCCCACTCCCGCAGCCGCGCGACCTCCTTGCCGAGCCGCGACGTCTGCGCCTCGACGGTGCCGAAGGACAACAAGGCGTCTTCGTCGTCCGGTGGGTAGCCACCCTCGAGCTTGTGCTTGCACACGTAGTTGCGGCGGCCCTTGACCAGGGCGTAGCTCGGTCGCCGACCCAGCGGCGCCGTGATCGCGTCGGCGATACGCGGCAGGTCCCGGTCGACGATCTGCGCTTGCAGGGCCAGGGTCGCGGTGGCAACGACCACGGGCTTGGCGGTCGCTTGCGAGTGCGCGATGGCGGGGACGAGATAGGCCAGCGATTTGCCCGTGCCTGTGCCCGCCTGGACGAGCAGGTGACGTCCGGCGTCGACGGCCGACGTCATGGCGTGGGCCATCTGCTGTTGACCCGGGCGTGCGGCCCCGCCGACGGCCTCGACGGCGCGTGCCAGAAGGGTGTCCAGGGTCGGGGCGTTACTGGCAGGCACCGACTC
>JAUNUZ010000433.1:2062-2325 GCA_030537915.1 Micrococcales bacterium | reverse complement strand
GCCGAGAGCTCGCGTAGGTGAACGGGCGGACGGGAAGGAAGCTGCGCGTGTTCGACGTCAATGGCTGGGAACTCGTCATTATCGTCGTCGTGGCCCTGCTCGTGATCGGTCCGGAGCGTCTGCCGCAGTATGTCGCTCGCTTGCGCGAGTGGATTCGCGACCTCAAGCGCTTAGCCGACGGGGCTCGCAGCCAGTTGCGCGACCAAATGGGTCCGGAGTTCGACGACATCGACTGGTCGGCCTACGACCCGCGCCAGTACGAC
>JAUNUZ010000433.1:431-2052 GCA_030537915.1 Micrococcales bacterium | reverse complement strand
GGCGCATCGTGCGCGATGCCCTCACCGAGACGTGGAACGGCGCCGATCCCAACCCCGAAGAGGGCCAGGCAGCGTCGGGCGATGGCCCGCAGAGCACAGACGCAGGCGTTGCGGGAGCCTCGGCTACCGGAGCGACCATCGCGGCCGGGGCGCCCTACCTGGACAGCTCGCAGGTGGCCAGCCGCGGCGCGCAGTCCGCGGCGGGGGAGCCTCGCGACCGCCTCGTGACGCCCCGCTACGACCTGGTCCACGATCCGGCGCTCCCGGTCCCCTACGACACGGAGGCCACCTGACCGAGGCAGACCCGGATGGACGGCTAGCGGCCGGACGGGGTGAGGCTCAGCTTGCGGCCGGCAAGGCCGCGCTGGCGCGTCGCCAACTGGCGGGCGATCCCGCGCAGGACGACGGCCGCGGGACTGGTCGGTGCCGAGCTCACGACGGGCTCACCGGAGTCCGAACCTTCGCGGAGCGCGACGTCGAGGGGAATCTGACCGAGCAGCGGCACCGGTGCCCCCATGATTCGCGACAGCGAATCCGCGACGCGCTGGCCGCCGCCGGAGCCAAAGATCTCCTGACGCGTGCCGTCAGGCAGCTCGAGCCACGACATATTCTCGACGACCCCGACTATTCGCTGGCGGGTTTGCGTCGCGATCGAGCCGGCGCGCTCGGCGACCTCGGCGGCCGCCTGCTGCGGCGTCGTCACAACGATGATCTCCGCGCCGGGGATGAGCTGCGCGACCGAGATCGCGACATCGCCGGTCCCTGGGGGGAGGTCCAGCAGGAGCACGTCAAGGTCACCCCAGAAGACATCGGAAAGGAACTGCTGCAGGGCGCGGTGCAGCATGGGCCCGCGCCACACGACGGGCTGGTTGCCTGGTACGAACATGCCGACCGAGATGACCCGAACGCCCTTGGCTTCGGGTGGCATGAGCATGTCATCGACCTGGGTGGGAGCGCGGTCGACGCCGAGCATGCGCGGGATCGAGAAGCCGTAGATATCCGCGTCGACGACTCCGACGGTCAGCCCCTCTTCCGCCAGGCAGACGGCGAGATTGCTCGTCACCGAGGACTTGCCGACACCGCCCTTGCCGGAGGCCACGGCATACACCCGAGTGAGCGAGTCGGATCGCGCGAAAGGCACCTCGCGCTCGGCCTGCCCGCCGCGCAGCTGCTGGCGCAGGGCCGCGCGCTGCTCGTCGGACATGACGCCCAGGTGCACATCGACCGAGGTCACGCCCTCGATATCGGAGAGCGCGGCGCGGGTGTCCCGCTCCAGCGTCGACTTCAGCGGGCAGCCGGAGATCGTGAGGAGAATCGTGACCCGGACCGCGCCGGCGGCATCGCACTCAACATCACCCACCATCCCGAGCTCGGTGACCGGACGGTGGATCTCGGGATCTTGGACCTGCGAAAGGGCTTCGAGGAGGGCGTCGCGGGTCGGTATTGGCATGACGTCATTCTAGCCGGGCGACGTGCCAGGGCTAGGCCCCCTCCTCGCTGTGCTGGCGGGGTGGGCGGGTATCGCGAGATCCGCCGGCGGTCCCCCCGAGTCGGCCTCGCCCACGCCAGAGTCTTCCTCGTCCTGGTGGAGCTCGTCTCGAAGCTCCTCGAGAAGCTCGCG
>JAUNUZ010000433.1:0-421 GCA_030537915.1 Micrococcales bacterium | reverse complement strand
CTCGCGTAGCTCCGAGCGCAGGTAGTCGCGGGTTGCGACCTCGCGCATCGCGATGCGCAGGGCGGCGACCTCGCGGGTCAGATACTCGGTGTCGGCGAGATTGCGCTCATCACGGGAGCGGTCCTGCTCAAGACCCACCCGGTCCCGGTCGTCCTGCCGGTTTTGAGCGAGCAGGATGAGCGGCGCGGCATAGGAGGCCTGCAGGCTGAGGATGAGGGTGAGCAGCGTGTAGTTCAGGGAACGCGGGTCGAACTGGACCCCCTGCGGCATGAACGTGTTCCAGGCCAGCCAGACCACTACGAAGACGCTCATGTAGATGAGGAACTGCGCCGTCCCCATCCAGCGCGCGAACTTCTCGGCTACGACTCCGAAACGCTCCTGATCGACGCCTGTGACGCGCCAGGATCGTCGCCCGGCTTCG
>JAUNUZ010000432.1 GCA_030537915.1 Micrococcales bacterium | reverse complement strand
GCTGGCTGTGCAGGTGCTGGCGGTGCTGGGGCCAGGGTCGAGGTGGTCCGAGCCGTGCACGTCGACGAGCGGTTGGACCTGGCGGGCGTCCCGGCGCTCGCGGCGAGCGCCGACGCGCTGCTGCTTGACACGCGCACCCGGGACCGGCTCGGGGGCACAGGGCTGGTGCACGACTGGTCGGTCAGCGCCCGCATCCGCGACATCGCCGCCGCGGAGGGCACGCCGGTCTACCTCGCCGGCGGGCTGACGCCGGAGAACGTGTCGGCGGCCATCGCGGTGGTGCGCCCCGCGGGCGTCGACGCCAACTCGGGGCTTGACAACGCGCGCGGGGACAAGGACCCAGTGCGGGTGCGCGGTTTCGTGCGAGCGGCCGCACGGCAGGTCTAGCGGGGGGTTTTTGGCGTGGGGCCCTTAGCCCAGGGCCTTTAGTGCGGCGTCGTGCAGGGGCCCGTTGGTCGCGACGGCGCTGCCGCCGTGCGGGCCGTTCTCGCCCTCGATATTGGTGAACCGCCCGCCGGCCTCGCGCACCAGCACGTCCAGAGCGGCGAGGTCCCACAGTGACACCTCGGGCTCGGCCGCGATGTCGACGACGCCCTCCGCGACCATGCAGTATGAGAGGAAGTCGCCGAAGCCGCGCACGCGCCACACGTTGTCGGTCAGGGCGATGAACTGGTCGCGGATCCCGCGGTCGCGCCAGCCGGTCAGGCTGGAGAAGGACAGGCTGGCGTCGGCGAGCGCCGCGACCTTCGAGACGGACAGGGGCCGCGCCAGGCCGCCCTCGAAGGAGCCGAACGAGCCCATGCCCGACGCCGCCCACCACCGGCGCGAGAGCCCCGGCGCGCTGACTACGCCGACCACGGGCACGCCGTCCTCGAGCAGCGCGATCAGCGTGGCCCACACGGGGACGCCGCGGACGAAGTTCTTGGTCCCGTCGATGGGGTCGATCACCCACTGCCGGCCGCGCAGGAGAGGCTCGCCGCCGAACTCCTCGCCGAGCACCGCGTCGTCGGCGCGCTCGATGTCGAGGATGTCGCGGATGATGCGCTCGACGGCAATATCGGCGTCGGAGACCGGCGACATGTCCGGCTTGGCGGTGACCTTGAGGTCCTCGGAGCGGAAGCGCTTGCCGGTGATGGAGTCGGCGCGGTTGGCGAGGCGGAGGGCGAGGTCCAGATCGGCGGCGTACATGCCCGTTAAGGTACCGCCTGAGGTCGCCGCCCTGGCGACATGGTGGGGATCTGATGGTGGACGCCGGGGCTTGTCCGCGGGTGCGGGTAACCTCTATAACCGTGCACCCTGACGTATCTGCGGACCTAGCCCTGCTCGAGACCACACTGATCACTGTCGAGAAGGTTCTCGATATCGAGGAGCTCGAGCGGCGCATCAACGAACTCGAGCACCAGGCCGTCGACCCCGAGCTGTGGAACGACCAGGATCACGCCCAGCAGGTCACCAGCGAGCTGTCCTACGCCCAGGCCACGCTGCGCCGGGTCAAGGCGCTGCGCTCGCGGCTCGACGACGTCCCGGTGCTCTACGAGTTGGCGGAGGAGGAGGAGGAGGGCGCGGACCTGGAGGCGGCGCTCGCCGACGCGGACGCGGAGCGCGCGTCGCTGCGCGAGGACATCCAGCTGCTCGAGGTGCGCACGTTGCTCTCGGGGGAGTTCGACCAGCGCGACGCCCTAGTCAACATCCGCTCCGGCGCGGGCGGCATCGACGCGGCCGACTTCGCGCAGATGCTCATGCGCATGTACATCCGCTGGGCGGAGAAGCACGATTACAAGGTCGAGGTCTACGACACCTCCTATGCGGAGGAGGCCGGGATCAAGAGCACGACGTTCGCGATCAAGGCTCCGTACACCTACGGCACGCTGTCCGTGGAGCAGGGCACCCACCGGCTGGTGCGGATCAGCCCGTTCGACAACCAGGGCCGGCGCCAGACCTCGTTCGCCGAGGTGGAGGTGCTGCCCGTCGTCGAGACCACCGACTCCATCGAGGTCCCCGAGAACGACGTGCGCGTGGACGTCTACCGCTCCTCCGGCCCCGGCGGGCAGTCGGTCAACACCACGGACTCGGCGGTGCGCATGACCCACATCCCCACCGGCATCGTCGTCACCTGCCAGAACGAGAAGTCACAGCTGCAGAACAAGGTGGCGGCGATGAAGGTCCTGCAGGCCAAGCTCCTCGAGCGCAAGCGCCAGGAGGAGAAGGCGGCGATGGAGGAGCTCGGCGCGGGCGGCAACGCGTCGTGGGGCAACCAGATGCGCTCGTACGTGCTGCACCCGTACCAGATGGTCAAGGACCTGCGCACCGAGTACGAGGTCAACAACCCCTCTGGT
>JAUNUZ010000431.1 GCA_030537915.1 Micrococcales bacterium | reverse complement strand
CGAATGCCGGTGGCGCGGTCGCGCGTCGCAAGGCCGCCTACTACGCCCAGATCGCGGCCCGTTCCTCCTATCGAGACCGCCTGAGTCTGCCGACTGCCACGGAAGCGGCGGGTTCGCCCTACCAAGCGGTGTGAGTCGTCCGCCGCGCCTCACGGCATCGGCGGCCAGGGATGGCAACGAACGCAAAGCGGTGCGGCCAGGCCCCCCAACCTGGTGCGCACGCCGGCTCCCCCTGCCGGCAACCTGCAA
Source organism: Micrococcales bacterium (assembly GCA_030537915.1). Taxonomy (GTDB): domain Bacteria; phylum Actinomycetota; class Actinomycetes; order Actinomycetales; family Dermatophilaceae; genus Kineosphaera. The sequence goes on along the minus strand of JAUNUZ010000431.1, from coordinate 2,092 downwards.
GAGCCCCCAGGCGGTGCGCCCCCAACGCTCCGTCGGGGGGCTCTTGCTCATCCCCCTGGGGCGCGCAACAGGTCCACTCCTGTTCGCAGGCCAGGGGCGGGCGGCATCGGGGTCAGGAGGGGGCATCGAAGCAAGCCCGTCGAGCGGGCTCACCGGTTGCGGTGGGCCACGATGACGTACTGATACGCGTTGATGAGGGTCTCGGCCTCGTCGACGTCGGCGCCGTAGGTGCCGATTGCATCGAGCAGGGGTTGCAACTGCCCCGGGTCAGCCAGGGTGAGCTTCTCAGCGGCGCAGGCGTCGAAGCTGCCCAGACCCACGCGCCGAAATAGCTCGGTCGCCTCGGCCATCGTGAAGAAGCGCAGGTTCGCGTGCTCAAGAGGACCACTGGTCTGGGACTCCCAGCGGTCCTCGAGGAGGAGAGGGAGCAGGACGGACCAGTGCTTGACGTTCGGCACCGTGGCGATGACGACGCCGGAGTCGCTCAAGTGTGGCCCGAGAAGGCGCAGCACGGCCTCGGGATCGGGCAGTCGCGACAGGACATCCGCCAAGATGATGACGTCGAAGGGCTCGGGCTCCCACGGCAGGTCCGTCGCCGTTGTCAGGTCGAGCTCGTACACCTCATCGAGCCGTTCTCGGGCCAGCGTTGCGGCCTGGACCCCGTACTCGATCCCCGTGACGTGTGCGCCGCTGGCCGCCTTGACCGCCGCACCCAGTGCCCCGGAGCCACAGCCGACGTCCAGGACCCGCCGGATGCCGGTCGGCAGGTGCGCCAGGAGTTGCGGGTGCGCGAAGTCGTAGCCCGATTCGGCCGGCGGCGTGCTGCCGAGCAAGCCGCGGCCCGCCGAGCTGGCGGCGTCACCCACCGGGCTTGGACCGATCCCCCCGACATGCGCTGATCCCGGCCGCGCGCTCCGGCGAAGGGTCTGGGCCACGAGATTTCGGGAACGCCTGCCCTGCCAGGCGGCTGCGGCGTTGTGAAAGGCGTCGTCATCGGGGGCTGGCCCATGACGCACGACGTCGATGGGCTCGACGGCGACGCCGAAGCCCTCCTCGCGGACCCGAAAGCAGTAGTCGACGTCGTAGCCGCTCGTGCCTTTGAATGTCACGTCGTCGAAGCACACGTGCGCGGCCAGTTGCGGACGCAGGATCATGCACAGGCCGTCGATGCAGTCCACGGCGTAGCGCTCGTTGGTCCCGGCCACGCCCGCCCGCCCCGGTCGTGTCGGGCCCGCAGGGCCACTCTCCCCGGGAACTCGCACGCGGCCGGAGCGATCCAAGGTCTGCCACCAGCGCAGGGATGTGATGCCGCTGCCGCCGATCGGACCGAGGATGCCGAGCCGCGGGTCGCGCGCGAAGGCGTCGCGGACCTTGGTGAGGAACAACGGGTCGGCGATCTCCGCGTCCTGGCGCAGCAGAACGACGGCCTCGACGTCGTCAATCTCGAGGCTCGCCTGCAGCATCTCGTTGTAGGTCGTGGCGATGGGGGTGTCCCGCGACGTGATGAGGGTGGCGTTGGGGCCGCCGAAGGCTGCAATGGCGGGCAGGCAGTGCAGGTCGAAGACCGCCTCATCCGTGACGTGTACGCCGAAGACGAACACCCGATCTCCCGCCCTCGCCGCATCGTGGGCGAACGCCCGACTACAGCCCCCATCGGCATCAAAACCGCCCGATTGAGGCCGACGACCAGTACCAGAGGCCGAGTCGTTACCTAGTGGCCTGGCTCACTTTGCCGTTCACAATATATTTGACCGTGCAGGGCTTGGCGGCAGCAATGTTCGGGGTGCTTGTCCAAGTAAGTATTCGACATGTTGTTCAGGACATACGTTCAACATTTGCCATCTATTGTGGCGGCAGTCACTAAGCGATGTGTTTCGGCTTTGCGCAAGACTTCATGCCTGTTGAAAGTTGCATCTATGCGGTCAGAACGCAGCGCGCGGAACGCATCAGTAGATGCACTTGAGCTGCGCATTCTCAGGATGTGGACATAAGTTGGGAGTTTGCTGAGTGCTTTCTTAGATTGTTTCTTGTGACCGTTTCTGAGTTTGTTTCGTTGCCTGCCGCCGTGGTGGATGTGGATGAGCTGTGTAGG
>JAUNUZ010000430.1 GCA_030537915.1 Micrococcales bacterium | reverse complement strand
GGCCGGGATCCAGGCGGCACAGCTGGCCGGGGCCGGGGCCAGCGCCGACCCTCGTGCGGTCGAGGCCTGGATGGAGCTGCTCGGCGGCGACCCGGCCCACCCGTTGGTCACCGACCCGGCCTCCGATCCCGCGATGATCCCCGACGGGCTGGCCATCAAGGTCTATCCCGCCTGCTACGCGCTCCAGCGTCCGATTGGTGCCCTGCGCGAGACCGTGGGCGAGCCGATCGGCGCCGATCAGGTCGCAGCCATCCGGCTGAGCACACCCCGTGGGACGGTCACCCCGCTGGTCCACCACCAGCCGCAGACCGGGCTGGAAGGCAAGTTCAGCCTGGAGTATGCCGCCGCGACCGCCCTGCTCGATCCACACTCCGGCTTCCGCGCCTTTGGTGACGAGGCCGTGCAGCGCTCCGACGCGCAACGGCTCATCGAGCTCACCGAGGTCACCCTGACCGACGAGACCGGTGACGGCCTCCTGGTGGGTGCGGTTGAGGTCGAGGTGGACCTCGCCGACGGGCGCACCGTCACCGGGTCGCTGGACCTGCCCCCCGGCTCCCCCGGCAAGCCGCCGACCGACGCCGAGATGGAGGCCAAGGTGCTCGACTGCCTGGAGCTGGGCGGGATCAGCGACGTGCAACCCACCGATATCACCTGGACCAGTGGCGCCCGCCTGCTGTCCAGGCACCTGGCACCCGGAGCCTGAGCCGGACGCTCGGCGTGAGCCTCAGGAGGACCTATGAAACCTTCCCAAGAAGTGCACGAAGACCAGCAAAACCCCTACGGAAATTGCGTGCAGACCAGCAAAACCCCTACAAGAATTGGTGGACCGAGATGAGCACCGAGATGCTGTCCGAAGACGAGGTCGAGATCGTCCGCTTGGTACGGGAGTTCGTCACCGAGCAGGTCAAGCCCGTCGCCAGTGAGCTGGAGCACGCCAACACCTATCCCGAAGAGCTCATCGAGGCGATGAAGCAGATGGGCATCTTTGGCCTGGCGATCCCCGAGCCGTGGGGCGAGGCGCAGGTCAGCCTGCCGGCCTACTGCCTGGTGACCGAGGAGCTGTCCCGCGGCTGGATGTCCCTGGCCGGGGCGATGGGCGGACACACCGTCGTCGCCAAGCTGATCCTGGCCTATGGCACGCAGGAGCAGAAGGACACCTACCTGCCGCGCATGGCGACCGGTGAGCTGCGCGCCACGATGGCGCTGACCGAGCCCGGCGGCGGCTCGGACCTGCAGGCGATGCGCACCTCCGCCAAGGTCGACGGCGACGACTATGTCGTCAACGGCTCCAAGACCTGGATCACCAACGCTCGCAAGGCCGAGCTGATCGCGCTGATGGTCAAGACCGACCCGGAGGCGCAGCCGCGGCACAAGGGCGTCTCGATCCTGCTCGTGGAGAAGGAGGGCGAGGATGGTCTCGAGGGCTTCCACCTTTCCCGCGACCTGCCCAAGCTGGGTTACAAGGGCGTGGAGTCCTGCGAGATCGCCTTCGACGGCATGCGGGTCCCCCGCTCGGCGCTGCTCGGGCAGAGCGAGGGCCTCGGCTTCTCCCAGATGATGAAGGGCCTGGAGGTCGGCCGCCTGCAGGTCGCCTCCCGCGCTCTCGGCGTCGGCCGGGCCGCCCTGGAGGACTCGCTGCAGTATGCCCAGGAGCGGGAGTCCTTCGGCGTGCCGATCTGGAAGCACCAGTCGATCGGCAACTATCTGGCTGAGATGGCCACCAAGCTGGTCGCCGCCCGCCAGCTGACGCTGCACGCCGCGCGCGCGTTCGACGCCGGTCAGCGTGCCGACATGGAGGCCGGCATGGCCAAGCTGTTCGCCTCCGAGGTCGGCATGGAGATCGCCCTGGACGCGATCCGGATCCACGGCGGCTACGGCTACTCCACCGAGTTCGACGTGGAGCGCTACTTCCGCGACGCGCCGCTGATGATCGTCGGCGAGGGCACCAACGAGATCCAGAAGAACGTCATCGCCCGCCAGCTGGTCAAGCGCGGCAACGTGGATCCGGTATGACGCAGGTCCAGTCCGCCCGCTCGTTCCTGTTTGTGCCCGGCGACCGCCCGGAACGCTTCGACAAGGCCGTCGCCAGCGGCGCCGACGTCGTCATCATCGACCTCGAGGACGCCGTCGCGCCGGAGGCGAAGGCGACTGCGCGGGACGCCGTCGTCCAATGGCTCACGGAGGGCGGACGAGCGGCCGTGCGGGTCAATGCGGTCGACAGTCCGGAGCACCAGGCAGATGTCCATGCGCTCGCCGGCACCTTCACCATCGCACCGGACTCCGAGCTGTTGGCGGTAGTGCTGCCCAAGGCCGACGACCCGGACCAGGCCAGCAGTGTCGCCAACCTGACCG
>JAUNUZ010000429.1 GCA_030537915.1 Micrococcales bacterium | reverse complement strand
GGCCGTCGTCAGTGGATCGACGACCTCGACGTAGTCGTCCAGACCGCTGAGCAGAGCGGCCAGTTCGTTGCGCAGCCCTTCGACGTCCTCGTCGCTACCCAGGTCGGGCTCGAAGCGCTGCATCGGCACGACGTCCGTGATGGCCCCGAGTCGGGCGCCGGTGACCAAGACCTGGGAGATCGCCAGGAGCAGGATCGGGATGGCGATATCGGGAGAGTCGCCACCGGCGACCTGACGCACGAGAGTCAGGAAGGCCCTGGCCTCCACTGCGGTCTCATCGGCCAGGATCTGTAGATCGAAGTCGATGAGCTCTGCTTCGTCGGGCATCCCGGGTAGTTCTGGCGATTCAGGCATTGAGCAACCTCCTACCCTCGAAGGCACGCCCGAGGGTGATTTCGTCTGCATACTCCAGATCGCCACCGACCGGGAGGCCGGAGGCCAGGCGCGTGATCCGCACGTCGATGTCCCCCATTGCCCGCACGAGGTAGGTGGCGGTTGCCTCCCCCTCGAGGTTCGGATCCGTGGCGATGATGACCTCGGTGACCGACCGGTCCGAGAGCCGGGCGAAGAGTGCGGCGATCGACAGATCATCCGGTCCCACACCCTCCATCGGGCTGATCGCGCCGCCGAGCACGTGGTAGCGGCCGCGGAATTCGCGGGTCCGCTCGATGGCAACGACGTCCTTGGGCTCCTCGACCACACAGATCACTGTGGCGTCACGACGAGGGTCGACGCAGATCCGACACTGCTCGCCCTGCGCGATATTGCCGCACGTCTGACAGAAGCGAACCTTGGCCTTCACCTCGAGCAGCGAGTCGACGAGCCGCTTGACGTCCACCTCGTCGGCTTGCAGGAGGTGGAACGCGATGCGCTGGGCGCTCTTGGGGCCAATGCCCGGGAGTCTGCCCAATTCATCGATGAGGTCTTGAACCGCGCCTTCATACACACCCGTCAGCCTACGTCGCGCCGCCGACAACGAACGCAGGAATGCGCTGCTGCCTGAATAGACCCCAAACTGCCCGCGCCGCCCCCGTAGCCCGGACTCGAACGACGGCCGCTCAGACCGGGCCGGCGACGGGTCGTTCGTTGTAGCGGCCCGCGAGCTCTTGACCGCTCATGGCCTGGATTGCGGTCATGATCTCGTCGGTGATCTGCCGACGGGCCTTGCCCACCGGCACCCCGGCATAGCGATCGCGCAGGTACATGGCGGGCCCGAACGAGATCGTGACCCGGGCCCGTCGGATGAACCGACTTCCGACGGGCTGAATGTTCTCGGTGCCCGAAATGGCAACCGGCACGACGGGGGCCATGGAGCTGAGGACCAGGTGGCCGACGCCCGTCCGCCCGCGGTAGAGGAGACCGTCTCGCGAGCGCGTCCCCTCCGGATAGATGCCGACGCCGCCGCCCGCGCGAAGGATCTCCAGCTGCAGTTCGAGCGAGCGCTGTCCGGCGCGCGGGTCGTCCCGATCGACCCCGATCGCGCCTACCCCGGTGAAGAAGGCCTTGTTGACGGCGCCGCGCACACCGGTGCCCGTGAAGTATTCCGACTTGGCCAGGAACGCCACGTGCCGCGGCGACGCGATCGGGATGACGATGCTGTCGAAGAACGACAGGTGGTTGCTCGCGAAGATCGCCGGCCCGGTCGTCGGGATGTTCTCGATGCCGGTGACCGTCGGGCGGAGCACCGCCCGCAGGAACGCACCCACGGTCTTGCGCGACACCTCGTAGAAGGGGGGCATGTCCACTCGGGCCGAATTCACGCCCCGAAGACTATCGCCCGGCCGGATGCGTGGGCACCGGGTCAGCCATTGTCCTCACCGATGACGACACCGCCCAGCACGCTCGCGATGACCGGTTGCCCGACGGCGCTGAGATCCTCGATGACCTCGTCGTCTGCGCTGACCTCGTCCTCCGCGGAGCCAGCCGGTCCGCGGCCGGTGCGGTCGCTGCTCGGATTCACTCGTGTCTTCGCTGCGGTGTCGCGGGAAGCCCCGGGGGCACCCGTGGTGCCCGGTCGGCCGCCGCCCCCAGCCCCCGCACGCTTGGCCTGGTCAGCTCGCGCGCGGCGGAAGGCGACGAGGCCGGAACTGCCGGCATCCCCGGCATGCCCCCCCACGGCCGGTCCCGGGCTATCCAAAGGCCGCGTGCCCGCTGCGGGAGCCAAAGCCTCGTTCGGGCCCCGGGCCAAAGCCGCGGCCGACTGGACGGACCTCGACTGGGGTGCGTCGGGCGGTGGCACCCACGCATCGTCGTCATGCGGCGGCTCGACCTGCGCCCAGCCCGGGGCGTCGTCACCACCTCGCCAGCCGGTGGCTTGGTCCGCCGCACGCGAGGCGTCCGCCCCGGCCCGCA
>JAUNUZ010000428.1:647-2368 GCA_030537915.1 Micrococcales bacterium | reverse complement strand
GCCCCGGATCGAGTCGTGGCAGGCCCCAAGTACCTGGCCGGTTACGGTGCCTCGCGCGGCGGGCGGGACTACGAGGACGCCGATGTCTCCGAATCCGACCTGTGGAACATCTATCTGCCCCCGTTTCGGGCTGCCGTCGAGGCGGGCGCCGGCAACATCATGGGCGCCTACATGGAGCTCAACGGCGTTCCGGCCTCCGGCAACCGCTGGCTGCTCACCGACGTGCTGCGTGATGTCCTCGGTTTCGAGGGATGGGTTGTCAGCGACGCCAACGCGGTGAAATCGATGGTCGCCCAGCACTTCTGCCGCGACCTCACGGACGCGGGCGCCCGCGCGGTCGACGCCGGTCTCGATATGGAGATGTGCATGGATGACCCGGCCTTCGGCGGTCTGCCGGATGCGGTGGCGCAGGGGTTGGTCAGCCAGGACGCCGTCGACCAGGCCGTGCGGCGGGTGCTCGCGGCGAAGTTCCGGCTCGGGCTCTTCGAGAATCCGTATGTCGACGAAGCGGCCACGGCGTCGGTTCTCGACGCACCCGCGCACCGCGAGACGGCCCGCGTCGCCGCCGAGCGCACGGCGGTGCTGCTGAAGAACGAGGCCATCCTGCCGCTGGACGCCGCAGAGCTGAGCTCCATCGCCGTCATCGGGGCGCTCGCGGACTCCCAGCGAGACACCTTGGGCCCGTGGGTCTTCGAGCACGATGTCGGCGAGACCGTGTCGATCCTCGCGGGGATCCGCGCTAGGGCCGGTGACGGTGTTCGGGTCGACTACGCCCCCGGGGTGTGGGCGCCCGAGCGGGTGTTCGCCTCGATGTTCGACGCTATGGACCCCACGACGCTCGCGTCGCCCGTCGATGTCGACGCGGACGTCGAATTCGCCCGTGCCGTCCAGATCGCGAGGAACTCTGACATCGCGGTCGTCGTCGTGGGCCAGCCGCAGAACCAGATCGGCGAGTCGGCTTCGGCGTCGCACCTCGCTCTGCCCGGGCGGCAACTCGAGCTGCTGCAGGCGGTGCGCGACACCGGCACTCCCGTCGTCGTCCTCGTCATGTCCGGGCGGCCGCTGGACCTGCGTTGGGCGGCGCAGAACGCGCCCGCGATCATGCAGGTCTGGTATCCCGGCAGCCAGGGCGGCGCGGCGGTCGCGAACCTGCTCTTCGGCGATGTTTCACCCGCCGGGCGGCTGCCGTTCACCTGGCCGCGGACGGGTGGGCAGGTGCCCATGGTCTACAACCACTACCGCACCTTCCAGCCCGAGAACCAGGACAAGCGCTACTTCGACGAAGAGTCCACGCCGCTCTACCCGTTCGGGCACGGCCTGTCGTATGCCACCTTCCACTACGCCGACCTGGTGCTGGACACAGCTCAGCTCACGACGGGGCAGAGCGCGACCGTCTCGGTCAGCGTCACCAACACCTCCGCACGTGACGCCGACGAGGTGGTGCAGCTGTACACCCATCAGCGCTATGGCACATCGTCGCGTCCGGTGCGCGAGCTTCAGGGCTTCGAGCGCGTCTTTGTGCCGGCCGGAGGGTCCAGAAGGGTCGCTCTCGAGCTCGGGCCGGACCAGCTGCGGTACTGGAGTGCCGTCACCCGCGACTGGGTTCAGGACGCGACCGTGCTCGACATCTGGATGGGCGGCAGCTCGGAGGCCGAGCTGCACACCGAAGTCGAGGTCGTTCATGCGCGCTGATCCGCCGCGCTCAGCGGCGCCGCAGGAGA
>JAUNUZ010000428.1:0-637 GCA_030537915.1 Micrococcales bacterium | reverse complement strand
AGCTGCAACCCCACACCGAGGCCGGGAGTATCTGATGCGAGCCAAGAGGATCACCGCCAATCTGCACGTCGCCGACATCGAGGCGAGCAAGGGCTTCTACACCGACTTCCTCGGGCTGACGACCCAGGAGTTCAACATGGGGTGGGTGGCCCGCTACACCTGCCCCGAGACCGGCGCGAACGTGCAGCTCGTGACCCGTGACGCCTCCGCCCCCGAGGATGCGGCGATCTCCGTGCACGTGGATGACGTCGACGCGGCCTACGAGGAAGCGCAGCGTCTCGGCCACGAGATCGTGCACCCGCTGACGACCGAGCCGTGGGGGGTGCGCCGGTTCCTCGTCCGGGCGCCGGACGGCACGGTCGTCAATATCGTTCGCCACCGGGACTGAGGCCGGCGGGCCTCAGGGGCGTGGATCGGCGAGGTCCTCGCCCTGATCGCCCTCTTCGGCGGCGATCATCCGCTCGTAGGCTCGGTCACGCCGCTTGATGAGGATCGCCGCGAGCGCGGCCGAGCCCAGCGACCCGATGAGGATCGCGACCTTGGCGCTCTGCGCGCCGGGTGTACCGGGGCCGAAGGCCAGATCGCCGATGAGCAGCGACACCGTGAAGCCGATCCCGCCGAGCATCGCGACCCCAAG
>JAUNUZ010000427.1:1777-2371 GCA_030537915.1 Micrococcales bacterium | reverse complement strand
ACCCGCGCCGGGCCACCCGGCGCCCCGGACTCGGTGACCGCCGCGACTCCGGGACTGACGCCGTCGATCGCCGCGACCGCGCTGATCACGGGCCCCGCGCTGGCCTCCTGCGCGAATATGATGACGGGGGAGCCGGAGCCGCCGGGGAAGTGGTCGCCGAGCACGCGTTGGCCGGTGGCCGAGTCCACCTTGGTCAGGAAGAAGTCCGATTGCGCGATGCCGCTGGATTTGAGCTGCGGAGCGAAGGACGCGCAGACGATCAGCAGCAATGCGGCGCCGATCCAGACCTTGGTGTGATGGGTATCCACCTTGCGTGCGATGTTCCACCACAGTCCCGTCTCCGTCTCCGACGCTGAGTTCCCGGCGGGATGGGCGGGCCAGAACGCGGCCTTGCCGGTCAGCGCCAGCGCGGCGGGCAGGAAAGTCAGGGATGCGATCAGGGAAGCCGCGATGCCGATGGCGGCGACGGGGCCGAGCCCGCGGTTGGAGTTCAGGTCGGAGAACAGCAGGCACAGCACGCCCAGGATCACGGTGCCCGCTGACGCCGCGATGGGCTCCACGACGCCCTTCCACGCCCGTATTATCGCGGCGAAG
>JAUNUZ010000427.1:0-1767 GCA_030537915.1 Micrococcales bacterium | reverse complement strand
GAAGCGGTCGCCGTCATGGCCGAGTTCCTCCCGGAACCGGGATACAAGGAGCAGCGCGTAGTCGGTGGCCGCGCCGAAGACGAGGATGAACAAGATGCCTTGGCTCTGCCCGTCTAGGGCGATGACGTCCGTGGAGGCCAGCAAGTAAATGATGGCGCTGGCGAGTGCTAACGCGAAAATCGCGGAGAGCAGCACCAGGACTGGCAGCAGGGGACTGCGGTAGACCACCACCAGGATCAACGCGACCACGCCGCCCGCGACCAGCAGGAGCAGCCCGTCGATGCCGGCGAAGGCCTCGGACAGGTCCGCGGTCTGTCCGGCGGGTCCGGTCACCAGCACCTGTAATCCGCTCGGCGCGTCCGCGGCGATCAGCTCTCGCAGCGCCTCGACGGACTTCCCGGGGTCGACCGTCGCGTCCACTCCGACGAAGATCTGTGCGGCCTGGCCATCCCCTGAGGTGACGGGCGGGGAGACTTGGTCCGAGACGCCCGCGACGTTCTTCGCATCCTGCGACAACCCGTTCAGGTATTCGAGGTCCTGCGGGGTGATCCCGCCCTGGCGATCCGCCACCACGACCGCTGGGATCAACTGGGAGTCGGAGAACTCCCTCTGCAGCTGCGCGACCTTGGTTGCATCCGCGCTGGAGGGCAGGAACGTCACGGCGTCGTTGGACTGGACCTGCGTGAGCTTGCCCGCGAAGGGGCCCCCCACGCCGCCCACGACCAGCCAGGCCAGCACGAGGAGCGCGGGAATCAACCAGCGGAGGGTGCGGCGGGACCGAGGTGGGGAAGTCGTTTCCATGGGTCCTTTTCCTGGCGTAATGATTGCGTGTGGTGGGTGAATGCGACCCTAGCCGTGCTGAACGGCCGCAGACCGTTCAACGCACATTCGGAGCCGCGCAGGATGTGGATGGGCGCGGGGGCAATCTGATCGAGGATCTGCTCCGAATGACTTCCATCAGCTGCCGCCAGGTGGCCGGGGAGCAACGAGGAGGGCAAGCCATGAGTAAAACTGCAAGATGGTTCGCGGCGTCGGGCGTCGTAGCGGCGGCGGCGGGGATGGTGTTGGCAGCGACGCCCGCGATAGCGGCGCCGGCGCCCGACCCGGTGGCGGGCTCGGTGGCCGCGGTGTTCCCTCCGCCGCTGGCCCCCGTGGCCAAGCTCGACACGGCCCGTTATCTGGGGACGTGGTACCAGTTGGCCGCCGTGCCCCAGCCGTTCAATCTCAATTGCGCACGTGACACCACGGCCACCTACGGGCTGATCGACCAGTCCGATATCAGCGTGGACAACAAGTGCGTGACCTACACGGGTGAGGCCAGCGGGATCGAGGGCAATGCCCGGGTCAACGACCCGGTCAGCGGCGCTGCGCTGCATGTGAGCTTCCCGGGCGTGCCCTTCCAGGATGGTAAGGATGGACCTTCCAACTACCTCGTGACCTACATCGCCGACGACTACTCATGGGCGCTGGTGGGCGATCCCATGCGCGTGTCCGGTTTTGTGCTCTCGCGTACACCGTCGGTCTCGGACGCGCAATGGCGCGAGATCCGTGCGATTGCGGAGGGGCGTGGGTACAACTCCTGCTTGATCTTGACCAGCCCCACCACAGGTGGCAGGGAGGGCGTGCAACCGCTGTGCACCCTGTGACGGTGGCGGGGCCCAGCGCCCCGCCACCCGGTCGGGCCTAGCGGGCTCCTTGCCGCCGCTCCGCGGTGCCGGTGATGTTGCGCAGCATGCCGCGGAAGATGACCCCGTGGAAGGGCAAGAT
>JAUNUZ010000426.1 GCA_030537915.1 Micrococcales bacterium | reverse complement strand
AGCGACGGTGCTGCGACGGTCCCCCTGGCTGTGCTGTGCCGGCAGTCGATCGCTGAGGCAATGGACGCACAGACCGTGCTGGACCTCACCAAGGCCGGTCTGACGTTCTTCCACGCCCTCTTCGCCTACCCCTATCCGTGGGGAAAGTACGACTCGATCTTCGTGCCCGAATACAACCTCGGCGCGATGGAGAACCCCGGGCTTGTCACCTTCAACGACCAATACATCTTCCAATCCGCGGCTACCAGGCACCAATACGAAGCTCGGGCCACGACAATCCTGCACGAGATGGCGCATATGTGGTTCGGCGACCTCGTGACGCCCCCGTGGTGGAGCGACCTATGGCTCAAGGAGTCGTTCGCCGACTACCTGGGCACACTCGCGGCCGCGGAGGCGAGCGAGTTCACGCAGGCCTGGACGTCATTCGCGTTGGCTCGCAAGAGCCGCGGTTCCGCCGACGACCAGCGACCCACGACTCATCCGATCGTCGCGGACATCCCCGACGTCGAGGCAGCGAGCCAGAACTTCGACGGCATCACGTATTCCAAGGGTGCCGCGGTCCTCAAGCAACTCGCCGCCTACGTCGGCTCGGACGCCTTCACCCGAGCCACCCGCGCCTACTTCCGGACCCACGCCTTCGGCTGCGCGACGCTGGAGGATCTCCTCCAGGCGCTGCAGGAAGCTTCGGGGCGTCACCTGCAGTCGTGGGCGCACGAGTGGCTGGCGACCGCGGGGATCAGCACGATCACGGCGCAGGTGGACGCCAGGGCGGACACCATCGAGCGGTTCACCGTGACCCAGTCCGGCGTCGACGCGATGACCGGCGAGCCGGTGGTGCGCCCCCATCGGCTCGCCGTGGGCTTCTATCGGCACGAGGACGATCAGGGCGGCATCGAGTCGCTGACGCGCACCCATCGTTTCGAGGTCGACCTCGTCGACGACAGCGTCGACGTGCCGGAAGCCGTGGGCCTGCCGTTGCCGGACCTGCTGCTCCTGAACGACGACGACCTCACCTACGCGATTGTCCGGCTCGACGAGACCTCGACGCGCACGGCGCTGGACCGCCTAGGCGCGATCCCGGAGGCGCTGTCCCGCGCCGTCGCGTGGGGCGCCCTGTGGGACGCCTGCCGGGACGGATTGCTGTCGGGACACGACTACGTCGACGCTGCCCTGCACCAGGCAGGTCGCGAGCCGCACCCAGGGTTGCAGTCCGTGGCCCTGCACCGCGTGCCGCTGGCGGTCGAGCGCTTCCTCGCCGGGCAGGACCGCATGGCTGCCCGCCGGCGAGTGCTCGACGCCGCGTGGGAGCACCTGCTCACCGCCGCGCCTGGGTCGGACGCACAGCTGACGTGGGCTCGGATCTTGGCGCTGGCGGCAAGCGTCGACGACGCGCGGGCGCAGGACCTTCGCGATGTCCTGACGGGGCGGCGGGTCGTCGACGGGTTGGTCCTGAGCACGCAGCTCACCTGGTCCTGGTGGACCGCCCTGTCCGCGACCGGCCAGGCCGCGGAGCCGGAGCTGCGCAGGCTGCGCGAGCTGGACAGGACATCGCTCGCGCCGATCCGCCTCGAGCAGGCGCTGGCGGCCCGTCCGGACGCGGCGGTCAAGGAGGCCGTCTGGACGGCGCTGCTGCGCGAGACCACCGCCTCGAACGATCTCGTCACCGCCCGGGTCACCGGATGGGCGCAGGCCGGACAGGAGCACGTGCGTCCGGGCCGATTGGCTGCCTACCTGGCGGCCCTGGAGCCGGTGTGGCACGGGCGCGGCCAGGAGATCGCCGAGCGGATCCTTCAGGTCGCCTTCCCCAGCGAGGTCGACCTGAGCGACGCGGCAGACGGCGACCCGATCAATCATCCGGTCGTGCTCGGCGCCACCGCGTGGCTGGGGGCACACCCGGACGCCCCCCGGGCACTGCGATCGATCGTCATCGAGGGCAGCGACGACGTTGTTCGGGCGCTGCGGGCTCAGGCCTTCACAGAGGTGACGCGTCCGCGCGTCGTCTCCGCGCCATCGCCGTAGGCGCTCATCAGCCGGCGACGTAGGTCCGCGCTGCTACGCAGGCGCGGCGCCCGAGCCGCCCGGGTTTCATGGGCGGGACGCGCGAGCCGCGCCCGGCGAGCCCGCTCGGGGACGTAGTCGGCCAGATTCGCCGCGACATAGGTGGAGCCGGTCGTGAAGGCGTTGCCGGCGAGTCCGACCTCAGCGAACGTCTGCTGCGTCGCCAGAGGCAGGCGGATCACGCGCGGCGCGGCGGTGGCGAGCGGTGCCACGTAAGCCACCTTGGCCACCTCCCCGCCGATCCCGGGATCGCCGATCTCAGCATCGACGACGACCTCTGCGTCGACGATTCGCGTCGAGGTATCCCCGTAGAGGGAGGCT
>JAUNUZ010000425.1 GCA_030537915.1 Micrococcales bacterium | reverse complement strand
CAGGCGCTCCACGAGCAGCGGGAGGACGTCCGCCTCGTTGTAGACGGGGACCACGACCGACAGCTCGACAGACATGGCCAACAGCCTATGTGCCCGCGGTGGGTGGTTCCTGCGCACCGGCTGACAATGCGCCAAAGGGTCGCCGTAGTGTCGGGACGGGACACGTTCGGACCCGAGTCGTGCAGGCGGGCGCAACGAGCCTGAACCTTTCGCTACGCTGTCCGCATGGCCACGCTGACTGACTTCGCGCGAGTACTCACCGAAGAGGGCGCAGCCGTGCGACCACTCCCCATGGAAGCCTGGGTGTACGGCGCGATCGCGCTCTCGGTGGTGTTCCTGAGCCTTCTGCTCGTGTGGACGTTCCGGCACACCGCGCGCGTCATGATCGAGGGCGACGCGCACGCCAAGTTCGTTCGCGATGCAGCCCGGGCGGGGCACGGCGCGAGCGGCGGTGGCCACCCCTGAGTCATCGACTGGGCGTGATGGGCGGCACCTTCGACCCCATCCATCACGGTCACCTCGTCGCCGCGAGTGAGGTGCGTGAGCGATTCGCTCTCGACGAGGTCGTCTTCGTGCCGACCGGGCAACCGTGGCAGAAGGAAGCCGGAGATGTCTCCCCGGCCGAGCATCGCTACCTGATGACCGTCATCGCCACTGCCTCGAACCCCGATTTCACCGTCAGCCGCGTGGACATCGACCGGCCCGGCCCGACCTACACGATCCACACGCTGCGCGACCTGCATCGCCAGCGCCCGGACTCCGAGCTCTTCTTCATCACGGGAGCGGACGCACTGGCCCAGATCCTGTCGTGGAAGGACGTCGACGAGCTGTGGGAACTCGCGCACTTCGTCGGCGTCACTCGCCCGGGTCACTACCTCAGCGCTGCGGGGCTGCCGGCCGGTGAGGTGTCGCTCGCCGAGGTACCGGCGATGGCCATCAGCTCCACCGACTGCCGTGAGCGCGTTTCGAGGGGCAAGCCGGTGTGGTATCTCGTGCCGGACGGAGTGGTCCAGTACATCGGCAAGTACCGTCTCTATCGTTCCGATGACAACACCAGTTGCGCCGCGTTCCCCACGCTTGCCCAACCCGTGTCGCACCACCCAGGAGGGTGATCGCCGTTTCTGCCAGCCAGACCGCCTTGAATCTCGCGCAGGCCGCGGCCACCGCAGCCGAGGACAAGCTGGCGACCGACATCGTCGCCCTCGACGTGTCGGGCCAGTTCCCGCTGGCGGACATCTTCGTGCTGGCATCGGTCTCGAACGAGCGTCAGACGGCCTCGGTGGTCGACGGCGTCGAGGAGGCCCTGCGGGAGGTCGGATCCAAGCCGCTTCGACGCGAGGGCGAGCGCGACGGGCGCTGGGTCCTCTTGGACTTCGGCGACATCATCGTGCACGTCCAGCGCGAGCAGGAGCGGTTGTTCTATCAGCTCGAACGCCTGTGGAAGGACTGCCCGGTCGTGCCGCTTCGGCTCGACCCGGACGGGCAGTGAGCGCGGGCTCGCGTCGGGGCCTCATCGTCCTTCGGCACGGCGTCACCGATCACAACGCGCGCGGCATCTGGCAGGGGCATCTCGACATCCCGCTCAACGCGACCGGCCTCGCGCAGGCGCGCGCCGCCGCGCACGCCATCGCCGCGTTGCGGCCTGCGTTCGTCATCGGCAGCGACCTCGCGCGGGCGCATCGCACGGCCGAAGAAGTGGCCGATGCGGCCGACCTCGATCTCGAGGTCGACGCGGCGCTGCGGGAGATCCACGTCGGCCGCTGGCAGGGCCTGACCGCCGGGGAAGTAGCCGAGCTTTTCCCCGAGCTGTGGGCCGCCGTGAGCGCAGGTGAGGACCTTGCACGGGGCGAGGACGGGGAGACGGTGGCGCAGGTCGCGCAGCGGGTCCGACCCGTCGTCCACGCTGCCTTGGCGCGTCTCGAAGCCGGCGAGACCGCGGTCCTGGTCAGCCACGGAGTCACCGCCCGCGCCCTCGTCGCGGACCTCGTGGGCCTGGACCAGAACGCCGCCTGGCGCAGCCTGTCCGGGTTGGGCAACTGTCATTGGGCTCGGCTGGGGGAGCGCGAGGACGGCTGGCGCATCGATGCCTGGAACGTCGGCGCGGCCGATTTGGGATCGGCGTAAGCGTCTGGCTAAACTCGGTTGAGTGCTCACGCGGGGCTGGACCCCGCCGAGCGCTCGAGCGGGGCTGTGGCGCAGCTGGTAGCGCACCTCCATGGCATGGAGGGGGTCAGGGGTTCGAGTCCCCTCAGCTCCACGAGCAGTGGCTTAGCGGCAATTGGCTTACTGGCTGAGCGAATGATGAAGCCCCTCCTGGGTCACCCGGGAGGGGCCTTCCGCGTTGTGCTGGCTGGGCCGCGCCTCTTCTCAATTGTCGATGGGCTTGCG
>JAUNUZ010000424.1 GCA_030537915.1 Micrococcales bacterium | reverse complement strand
GCGGATTACCGTGCGCAGGAGGCCGATCAGGAAGATCATTCCGATCAGCGGCAGCAGGACCTTGATGGTGTCGTAGATGAAGAAGTGCGCCGCGCCGGCCAGCCGGTCGGCCACATCGAGCCCCGCCGCGTCGAACGCCCACGTCCAGACCCGCTCATTGCTCAGGTAGGCCCCAAGCCACAGCGCCGCAGCGCTTATCAGCATGGCTCCCAGGCGGGGCGAACCTCGCTGTGGCGTCACCTCCCCAAAGGTGGGGCTGGCCGTCCTGGATCCTCTCGCCCACGCGACGCCGCATCCCTTGGGGCTATCAGCGCCTAGCCATAAGGGTAGCTCGCAGATAGACGGCCATAAATGTGTTTGGGCCATGGGAGGGGTGCAGGCAGGTCGAGGGGTCCGGCTCAGCTGGCCGTCCACCCGCCGTCGATGGAATGCGAGGTGCCCGTGATCGATTGAGCGGCGTCGGAGCACAAGTAGATCGCGAGTTCGGCGACCTCGGCGGGCTCGAGCAGGCGCTTGATAGCCGGCCGGACCAGCATGATCTTCTCGACGACCTCGTCCTCGCCGATGCCGTGCGTGGCAGCCTGGTCGGCGATCTGCTTCTCGACCAGCGGGGTGCGCACATAGCCGGGGTTGATGCAGTTGCTCGTCACGCCGTTGGGACCGCCCTCGAGGGCGACGACCTTGCTCAGCCCCTCGAGGCCGTGCTTGCCCGCGACGTAGGCGACCTTGAAGGGGGAGGCGATGAGCCCGTGTGCGCTGCTGATGTTGACGACCCGGCCCCACCCCTGGGCGTACATGCGCGGCAGTGAGGCGCGGATGAGTCGGAAGGGAGCCTCCACCATGATCCGCTGGATCGCGACGAAGACGTCTGGATCGAACTCGTGCACCGGCGCGACGCGCTGGAAGCCGGCGTTGTTGAGGACGATGTCGGCCCGGTAGCGGTCGTCATCCAGCCCCGCGAGTACCTCCGGCTTAGTGAGGTCGGCGCCGATGCCGGTACCGCCCAAGGGCTCGGCGACGGCCTGAGCTGCGGCTTCGTCCAGGTCGAGGATGGTGACCTTCGCGCCCGCCTGGGCCAGTCGCTGGGCGCAGGCCAGTCCGATGCCGCTGACGCCTCCCGTGACGAGCGCGGTGCGGCCGGAGAGGTCTAGGTTGACGAGCGGGGCGGCGGTCACGGGGGGTCTCCTTCGACTCGGGATAGGCGTGCATCCTCAGCTTAGGCACCCGGCGGGTTCGTCCGAACGGCGCCACCGGAGCCGCACACCCCTACCGGCCCCTACCGGCCGCGGACACGCGGAAGCCCCGTGACCCATCGGGGGGGGGTCACGGGGCTTTGCGGTTGCCTGTCCTACCGGTGAGCACCGGTCGGACACGCTGGTGTTACGCAGGCAGCTCAGGCCTTGGTGTCGGCGTTCTTGAGGCGGGCACGCATCTCGTCCAGCGAGCCGGTCGCCGCGAGCTTGCGAGCGGCGAGCTCGCCCTTGAGCTGAGCGGAGTTCATCAGGTTGTAGTTGCGCTTGGCCTGGTCGGCGGCGGCGTCGGTCGCGATGTCGACCTGCTTCGCCGTGGCGTCGGTCGCGACGTCGACCTGCTTCTCGGTGGCGGACTCGACCACGCGAGCGGCTTCGACGGCGGCGTTCTTGACGGTGGCAGCCTGCTTCTCGACGGTCTCACCGAAGGACAGCGCCTGCTCGCGGGCGGAGTCGGTCAGGGACTCCATCTGCTCGCGGGTGATGTCGGTGACAACCTTGGCCTGCTCACGCCACACGCCCTGGACTTCCTGGGACTGCGTGCGCCACTGCTGCGCCATCTGGTAGTTCGCGGAAAGGACCTTGTGGGCCGTCTCGCGCTGGACCGAAAGGGCCTTGCTCGCGAAGTCGAACACCTCGTCGACGGCCTTGCGGGCGTCCATGGTCGGGAAGATGGTCGCGGCGGGACGGTCGAGCTGACGCGCGTACTGCGTGGTCATGGCGTCGAACGCGGCGAACCAGTTGTTCTGGACCTTGCGGGTGGCCTCGAGGTACTGAGCGGTGATCGTCATGTGATTCTCCTTGATCTGTGGGGGGTGTTGGCCTGTCGGCGTCGACTGCTTCCGTACCACGAAAGCGTGACGTCTTGCTTGATATACTACGCGCTTGGTGCATGGTGTCAAACGCAACGCTTGGTAGATCAAGCAAAAGGCTCGTGTGCGATCGGTAGCCGGACGGCATGCGTCCGCGCCTCCCCAGCTCAGGATGGAGCCGTGCCCATCGCGTTCGGGCTGCGTCAGTGGCGGTTGACGAAGGTCTTGTAGAGCGCGAGCATCGCTTGCTTCTCGTCCTCGCGCAGGGCGGGGTCTGCCAGGATCGCCTCGACCGTGCCGTCAGTCGCCTTCGCCGCGGCGCCGGCCGCGTCGCTGAAAG
>JAUNUZ010000423.1 GCA_030537915.1 Micrococcales bacterium | reverse complement strand
CCTGACGAGTCCTATTGGGCTGCAACTCAATGCGTGGGAATGGCGCGTCTCACCAAGGGGCCGGGCAGGTGCCATGGCCATAGGGATTGATCGGAAAATCGCGCGAGCCTGGCGTGAATTCGTACAGAAGCAGCGAATTGATGCTGTCTATAAAGGAACTCGCCACCGAAGAAGCGTGCCCGACGGAATTCGTGCGCTCACGGAGAACACCCCGCCATGCGCGGCGGCACGGCACTGCAGGTTCCCCAGGCCACGCAGCGACGCTTTACGGGGGATGCCGACGCCATCGTCCTGGATCGTCACCACCAAGCCATCGAGCACGCTGATGCGCACCTGCGCGTCCGCCGCCTTGGAGTGCCGCGCGATGTTGGACAGGCCCTCGCGCACCACCGCGAGGACGTCGTGCTCCAACTCCGGAGGCACCTCCCCGAGCGAGCCGACGATCGCCAGATCCGGGATATAGCCCGCGTTCTGGGCAAAACGGCCGATGAGGCACTCGATCTCAGGGCCCAGTCCCCCCTCGGGCAACTGCTGGTGCAGTTCGAAGATCGCGTGTCGCAAATCCTTCACCGCGAGATCCAACTCATCGACGACGTTCTCGATCCGCTCCCGAGGTCCATCCTGCGTGTGGCGGGCGACCGCCTGCAGACTCAGCCCCGCCGCGTAGAGCCGTTGGATCACGTGGTCGTGCATGTCCCGTGCGATCCGGTCACGCTCCTCGAGGAGCCGGGCCCGACCGCGCTGCCGCTGCGCGCGCCCGGCCTCGATCGCCAGGCCCATCTGCTCGGCGAACGGGGTGAGCAGCTCCATCGTTTCGCGGGCATCGCCGCGCCGGTCCGTCGCCCACAGCAGGCACAAGATGCCGACCTCGACCGCGCCGACGGAGATCGGCACGAGCGCGCAGGCCCCGGTCTCGTCCAGGCCCGCCACCGTCGCCAGCTCGGACGCCAGCTCGCCGACATGGCGGTCCCCCGGCATCGCCATGAGCAGCAAAGGGACCCGTTCGCGCAGCAGGATCGGCCATCGCGGGCTGTGCAGCTCCAGCCGCTGTGGGTACGCCGGCAGCTCGGCGCCCTCCATGGCCTGCACGCCGAGGCGTCCGGTCTCGTCCTGCACGGCGAGCAGCCCCACGTTGGCCCCACCCATCTCACGTGCATGCTTAACCATGCGCGCGAGCGCCGAGCGTTCGTTGCGCCCCTCGAGCAAGGTCTGGGTGAGCTCGGCGACGACCTGGGCCCATTCCTGCCGGCCCTGTACCCGCCGGAAGAGCTGCGCGTTCTCGATCGCGATGCCGGCGGCCGCGGCAAGGCCCTCGAGGAGGACCTCGTCCTGCTCGGAGAACGTCGTTCCGTCGAGGCGCTCGCAGAGGTAGAGGTTGCCGAAGACGGTGTCGTGGACCCGCACCGGCGTCCCGATGAAAGCCCGCATCGGCGGGTGCCCGGGTGGGAAACCCACCGAGTCCGGGTGGGTCGTCAGGTCGTCGATGCGGCGGGTCGACGGCTCACGGATGAGAAGGCCAAGGACGCCGCCCCCATGCGGCAGGTCGCCGATCGCCGCGCGTTCGGAATCACTGACGCCGTAGGTGATGAAATCGGCCAGCCGGTGGCCGGTCGTGTCCAGGACCCCGAGGGCGCCGTAGCGCGTGCCGAGCAGCAGGCACGCCGACTCCAAGACCTTGCCGAGCACTGCCGATAGGTCCAGATTCGAGCCGATAGCGACAACGGCCTCGAGCAGCTTGCCTAGACGCTCTTGGGCCTCGGTCGAGTCTGCGGAGCCCCGCTGGATCTGGCCGAGCAGGCCCTCGAGCTCGGGTGCGGGGCTGACCAAGGCCGAGTGCCGCGACCCGGGAACAGGTCCGCTATAAGAGAGGCTCACCGTGCGATGCTAAGCGAGCCGCGCCACCGCCGTAGGCCGAACCGTGAGGATGTCACAAGCAGCGTGTCGCTGGCAGTAGGAAGTAACGTCCTCCGGCAGCGTGGCCGCGAGCACCAGGATGCCCGCATCGGCGCTGCGCTCGACGAGGACCGGGCCCGGATCGCCGGCAGCCAGCTCGAAGGTGACCGGAACGCGAGGGAACTCGCGCAGCGCGCGCAGCGCGGCGGTGAAGGCCGCATTCCTTTCGTCGGTCGCGCCGTCGACGGCCAGGGGATGCACGTCGGCACCCGCAGGGGCCTCGATCACCTGCAGGAAACGGACCCGAGCCCCGCGCGACGCAGCGGCCTGGACAGCGGCCCGGGCGACGGCCTGGGCTCCCTCCGAGCCGAGGAGACCAGCCACCACATCCCGCGCCACGATTCCGGTGAGGGACGCCGTCAGCGCCCAGTTTCCACGGGTCATAGGGCCAGCGTGCGCTCCATACTGGGCCAACGCCCGGGCCCAAGGTCCTCTGAGAGCCCAGGTAGACC
>JAUNUZ010000422.1 GCA_030537915.1 Micrococcales bacterium | reverse complement strand
CTGGGCCTGGGCCTGGGCCGACCGTCTGGGCGGGGACGGTCGCATACCTGCCCCCGAGCGGGCCCGAGGGTTACGACCCGGCCACCCTCGACGGCCTCGCTGACCCGCACCCAGCTCGCCCGGCGCCGCTGCCCGGGCAGCGCGTGCGGGCCGGGGACCTGCGGCTCTTCTGGTCACTGTCGTTCGCGATGACGACCGCCGACTTCGCGGCGCTCGGGGGCTTCGACGAAGCCTACGTCGGCTACGGCGGGGAAGACACAGACTTCGCGATGCGGCTGCGAGCTGCGGGTGGAAGCCTGTGGTGGCTCGGCGGGGCCGCGGCCTATCACCAGCACCACCCCACGCAGAACCCGCCAGTGCAGCACCGCAGCGACATCGTGCGCAACGCCAACCTCTTCGCGCAGCGGTGGGGATGGC
The DNA here is from genome assembly GCA_030537915.1 of Micrococcales bacterium. Classification (GTDB taxonomy): domain Bacteria; phylum Actinomycetota; class Actinomycetes; order Actinomycetales; family Dermatophilaceae; genus Kineosphaera. Next base: position 1,990 of record JAUNUZ010000422.1, on the reverse strand, counting down.
ACCCGATGGAGGGCTGGCTGGCCGGATTCGCGGACGCGGGCCTGGCCCGGCTCGACCCGGCGAGCGGGTGCTGGATGCTGACCGAACCAGAGGAGGCGTAGGAATGAACGATGACGAGACTGCCGGGCGCCGGCGGCACTACGGGCAGTTCTACGGGATCGAGCCGCTTCCGGAAGACAACGCCGGCCGCACTGGCCGCATCGGCGGCGGAACGCGACCACTCGTTGTGCTCTGGGGCAACTGTCAGGCCGAGGCGCTACGTCAGCTTCTGCAGGGATCGCCGTCCGATGCGATCCGCAGCGTGCGGCTGCCACCCGTGCACGAGCTCACCGCCGACGACCTCCCCCACGTAGCGCGAGTCCTCGCCACCGCCGATGTCTTACTCGCGCAGCCCGTCGCGGACGACTACCGCGGCTTGCCACTGGGTACCCGGCAGGTCGGCGCACTCCTGCCCGATGGCGGACGGGTCGTGCGCTGGCCGGTCCTCTTCGACGCAGCCCTCTACCCGTTCCAGGTGCTGGTCCGCCACGAGAGCGCGGGAGATCCGCCGGTCGTGCCCTATCACGACCTGCGCACGCTCATCGAAGCCGCGACCGGGCGCCGACCACGATCCGGCGATGCCGCCGCAGCCTCGAGGCGGTATGTCGAGCTGGCCGAACGGTCCCGCGCCGCGCTGGCCGCCAGGGAGCGCCGCCACGCTACCGTCGTCGTCTCGGACCAGCTCGCGAAGCGCAGCGATCGGACCGCGTTGGACTTTCACACGATCAACCACCCCGGCAACCGCATGCTGCTTGCGGCAGCCCACGCCGCGCAGCTCGCCCTGCGCCTCGAGCCCGACGCGGTCGACCCCCGACGGGTCCTGCTCAATGCCGTGTTGACCCCCCAGCAACCCGACGTCTTGGAGGCCCTCGGCCTGACGCCGGCGCCGGGTCGCGACGCGTGGCTACTGGCCGGGGAACGAGTCGAAGACGAGGTGGTGCGCAGCGCGCACCTAGCCTTCTACCGCGAGCATCCCGGCTTCATCGAAGCGGGCCTACACCGCCATGCGGACACCATCAAGGCCCTTGGCCTGTGACGATCGTTCACGTCGTGCCTGGCCACGAGCATCACGGGGTGACACAGCACGCCCTCGCGCTGCTGGCCACGCCCGCTCTGTCGGGGCAGCAGATCGTTCGGATCCTGGAGGGTGCCTGCCCTGTCGTCGGCGAAGCCGAGTCGGCGCTGGCGGAGGTCGGTAACGCGGCACTGCTCCATCTCCACCTCACCGACCACCTCCTGGCACCGACGGCGTCTCGGTGCGCTGAGCTCGTCGTGTCCCTGGCCCGTCAGCGGCCGATCAGCCTGACCCTGCACGACCTCCCCCAACCCTGCGACCAACACCTTCGCTACGAACGTCGGCGCCGGGCCTACGCGCTGATGGCCGCCCACGCCTGCGGGGTCGTCGTCGCCAGTGAACACGAACGTGGTCTCCTGACCGGCGCGCTGGACGCCGAGGGGCTGCGCGCCGGCGGCCCGATCGAGGTCATCCCACTGCCGATCGAGGCGGCCCCCGGGTCGGTGCCGACCCTGCCGAAACCAGGGGCAACACCAGGGGCAGACGGCCCCCACACGCCGCGGGACCTGGTCGTCTTCGGCTACCTCTACCCCGGCAAGGGCCACGCCGCCGCCCTCGACGCGCTCCAGCTCGGCCCGGGCGGTCAGCGTGCTGACGACGAATTCGCCGATGTCGGGGTGCTCGCGCTCGGCGCCCCGTCGCCGGGTCACGAACGACTCGTCCAGGAGTACACCGATCGCGCGCGTGCCCTCGGCAGGCGTTTCACGATCACCGGGTACCTTCCGGACGCCGAGGTCCTGACCCGCCTGCGCGCTGCCGCCGTTCCCGTCGCTGCGGCCGATCACGTGTCGGCGTCGGGCTCGATCGGATCCTGGCTCGCGGCCGGCCGACGACCGCTGGCGCCGGCGGGACCGTATGTCGACGAGCTCGACGCCC
>JAUNUZ010000002.1 GCA_030537915.1 Micrococcales bacterium | reverse complement strand
GGCGACCCTGGCGCCGAGGTGACCTGGGCTGTCGCCGCGCGGGGCCGCAATTCCTGAGTCCGCACGGGACGCTCGATCAGGCGAGGGAGAGGAAGAGCTTCTCCATGTCGGCGACGTCGAGGGAGTCCTGCTCCGGGTCGCTCATGCACTGACGTAGGCCGATCGAGATCGTCGAGAAGCCGGCGCGATCGATGGCCTTGGAGACGGCCGCGATCTGCGTGACGATGTCGCGGCACTCGCGGCCCTCTTCGATCATCTTGATGATCCCGCCCAGTTGGCCTTGGGCGCGGCGTAGGCGTTTGAGGACGGCCACCATGTCGTCGGGGTCGAGTTGCACGGCGTTCTCCTCACCTTGAATAACGGGATGCGTCAGCATACCCCGGCAGGTATGTCCGGGCTCCAATCTCGTTCCGCGCCGGGTTCCTCGGCGAATTCGACCCCGATGCGGCCAGGGTCTCTGACCTGCAGTTGCATATACCCCCGGGGGTATCCTACTCTTGACTAAACACCACTTCCTCGAATCCATCGAAAGGACCGACATGCCCACGATCGTCCTCATCGAGACCCCATCCCTGGGTGATCGCAGCTATCTCGCGCACGATGGAGACGTCGCCTTCGTCGTTGATCCCCAGCGCGACCTAGATCGCGTCCTCGACCTGGCCGAGCGGGAGGGCGTGCGGATCGCTGCGGTCTTCGATACCCACATTCACAACGATTACGTGACCGGCGGAATCGCCCTAGCCCGGCAGGTCGGCGCCGACTACTACCTCAACGAGGCCGACGACGTCAGCTTCGATCGGACTCCGATCCGGGACGGTCAGGTCGTGCAGGTCGGGTCGATGGCGGTTCGCGCCATCGCTACGCCTGGGCACACGTTCACACACCTCTCCTACGCGCTCGAAGGGGATGAGCCCGTCGTCTTCACGGGGGGATCCCTGCTCTTCGGCTCAACGGGTCGCCCGGACCTCCTCGGCCAGGAACACTCCCACGAGCTCGCCCGGCATCAGCACGCCTCGGCGCACCGTTTGGCCACCGAACTGCCCGACGAGGCCCGAGTGATGCCGACCCACGGCTTCGGGTCGTTCTGCTCCGCAACCCAGTCCAGTGGTGACTCCTCGACGATCGGTGCGGAGAAACGTGCGAATCCGGCGTTGACCAAGGATGAGGCGGACTACGTCGAGGACATCCTCGCCGGCCTCGAGGAGTACCCGGCCTACTACGCCCACATGGCCGCTGCGAACTCGGCGGGTCCTGACGCGGCCGATCTGTCACCGGTTGAGAAGGCAGATGCGTCCGAGCTGCGCCGGCGTCTCGAGGCGGGGGAGTGGCTCGTCGATCTGCGGCAACGCACGGCCTTCGCCGCCGGGCACGCGCCGGGCACCTTCAACTTCGGCATCGACGGCCAGTTCTCGACCTATCTGGGTTGGCTCATCCCCTGGGGCACGCCCGTGACCCTGCTCGGGGACAGCCAGGAGCAGGTCGACGAGGCCCAGCGAGAGATGACGCTGATCGGCATCCGGTGGCGTTCAGCCGCCGCCACGGGACGGGCGCACGCCTTGAGGGACGACGCCCTCTCCTGGGTCCCCACCGCCAAGTTCGCCGACCTGGCCCAGGTGCGTCACCATCGCGCGGTGTCCGTGCTCGATGTGCGCCGCCCGGCCGAATTCGCCTCGGGGCACATCGAAAACGCGGTCAACGTGCCGATCCACGACCTTCTCACGCGGGCTGACGACGTCCCCGGGGGGGAGGTCTGGGTGCACTGCGCCGGGGGATACCGCGCCTCGGTCGCGGCTTCGATCCTCGCCGCCGCCGGCAAGCAGGTCGTCGCCGTCGACGACGACTTCGACAACGTGCGCGGGCTCGGTCTTCCGATCACGGGCTGACCCCCGCATCCCCAACCTCAGGAGCGCAGCTATGACGAGCACTGCCGCCTGCACAGCGAAGTTGCTCGTCGGGGTCGGCACGTTGAGCCGTGCAGGGGAGGGGTTGAGGTGACTCTGGTATGGATCGTCCCGCTCGGTCTGGCTGTCGGCATCGTGCTGGGTGCTCTCGGCGGAGGCGGGGCGATCCTCACGGTTCCGATCCTCGTCTACGTCCTCGCGCAGACCCCCTCTGCGGCGACCACCGGATCGCTCGTCATCGTCGCCCTCATCTCCCTGGTCGGACTGCTGCCGCACCACCGCGTCGGCAACGTCCGGATGAGGGATGGGCTGGTCTTCGGGGTGTTGGGGGTCGTCGGTTCACTCGTGGGATCACGTCTCAACGCGGCGGTGCCCGCGCCGATTCTCATGACGGCGTTCGCCGCCCTCATGCTCGTCGTCGCGATCCTCATGACAGTCAAGCGCCGTGGGTCGGCGGGGCGACGCGTCGTAGGAGATGACGGCAAGAGCGCGGCCCCGAGCGACGAGGCGGGTCATCGGGGCTGGGGGGTCCTGATCGGCGCGGCAACGGGCGTCGGGCTCCTCACCGGCTTCTTCGGTGTAGGCGGTGGCTTCGCCGTGGTGCCGGCGCTCGTGCTCGTCCTCGGATTCTCCATGCCGGTCGCGGTCGGCACCTCACTGCTCGTGATCGTCATCAACAGCCTGACCGCGCTTCTTGGACGACTCGGCACGGGGCTCGAGATCGACTGGCCCCTCATTCTCGCCTTCAGCGTCTTCGGCGCCGCAGGCAGTCTGCTCGGCGGCCGCATCGCGCAGCGTGTCGATCCGCAACGGCTCAGTCTCGCCTTCACGATCTTGCTCGTCCTCGTCGCCGCCTACGTAGCGCTCCAGAGCGTTCCGCAGTTGTTGGGCTGAGAGCGGGGCGTGAGGGGCGCCCCGTTCAGCCGAGTTGGGGCGGGCGTTTGTCCAGACTCCTCCGAGATGAGGAACACGGGTTCTCTGCTCAGACGAAAACGATCTGGGCGTCCTGCGAGATCTCGATAAAGTCGGTGGCACTGATGACGCCTTCGACCGCGGGGTGAAGGTCCGCCTCGATGGTCTTCATCATGTCGAAGCTCATCCGGCAGGCCCACAAGTGAGCTCCCGCCGCCTGCATGATGTCGAGCATCTCGGGCACCGTCGGGATGTCGAGGTCGGCCATTTGTTTCTTCATCATCGACGTGGCCAGCTTCGTCATCCCCGGAGCGGCTCCAAGTGCCTGGGGCATGGACCGGTGTTCCAGGCCGGGGCGCAGGCGGCCCAGGTCGGGCATGTGCATGGCCGTGTTTCCCGCAAACGAGAACTTCAGGTCGTCGTTGGTCTTGGTGTTGACGATGTCCAGGCCCCAGAACGTGAAGAAGAGGTGCACCTCGATGCCTTCGCCTAGTGCGGCGTTACCCATGATGAGAGCCGGGTAGACCATGTCCAGGTTGCCTTTGGAGCAGATGAACGCCATCTTGCGTGGACCCGAGTACGCGGGGATGCCGTCCGCGTGTGGCGCGCCCGGCGATTCCCCGGGGTGCCCGGCGGCGCGGCCGCCGAAGTCGGGGATGATGAAGCCCGGGGGGATGCTCCGGTGCATTGCGGATTCGGTGTTCTCGCTCATGTCTTTCGCCTTCCTCACACGCAGCCGACGGGCTTGCGCAGGCCTGCGAGCCAGGCCATCTTCTTGGCGGGCTTGACCGGGTAGAGCCGGTATAGATCCTTGATGTCGAAGCCGCCCACGGTTTGCATGCGCCGCAATGTCGGGGTGGTCCCGCGCGCGGCGCTGTCTTGGCGCATGAACCTGATCGGCGCCCAGTGTTCGTCGTCCAGGGCCACGTCGATGAGGGGCGCAAGGTCGCCCGCGAGCTCCTCGCTCCACTCGTCTCGGTTGGTGAAGAACCCCTCGTCGTCGCAAGCGAACGACCGTCCGTTCAGGGTGTTGGTGGGCATGGCATCTCCTTTTGCGTGACCAGACGTCAGGGACGGGTGGGCGGGGCGGCCTTGCCGGCCATCGACATGGCGATCGGAACCGGCAGCCTGTGCCCGGGCAGCAGCAGGCGCCAGTAGATCTGCTCGAACGCCAGCTTGCCGAGGTGGTTGGCGCGGGTGTTGCGCAGCAGCGACATCGGGCCGACCTTCGGCAGGGGGTAGGTGCCGGGCAACGGTTCGGTGTCGTAGTTGAAGTCGAGCAGTAGCGCCTTGCCACGCCCGGACTCCAGGAAGCAGTTGGCATGACCGTCGAACCGGTTCGGCAGCGGTTGGCCCTGAGTTGCTGCGACGAAGTTGTCGACGAACATCTCGGTGGCGAAATGCGCGACCGAACCGGCCTTGCTCGTAGGGATGTCGCTGGCATCGCCGAGCACGAAGATCCGCTCGTGATCGACCGAACGCAGAGTGTGCTTGTCGACCGGGACGAAGCCCATGTCATCGCCGAGCCCGGAGTCGAAGACGAACTGTGCGCCGGTGTGCGGTGGCGTCGTGACCAGCAGATCGAACGCAAGGGCGCGTCCGTCGTACGCCACCAGCTTGCGCGCCTCGTTGTCGATACGTTCCACGGCGAAGTCTGCCGCCAGGCGGACGCTGCGATCGGTCAGCAGGGAGCCGAAGGTGGCGCTGGCGACCGGTTTGGTGAAGGCGCCGTCGAGTGGTGTGACGTAGGTGATGTCGACCTTGTGGCGCAGGCCGCGTTTGCGGAAGTGGTCCTCCACCAGGAACGTGAATTCCAGTGGCGCGACCGGGCACTTGATGGGCATCTCGGCCACGTGCACGAGGATTCGACCAGCGGTGAACTCGGCGAGCGAATCACGCAGCGCCACGGCTCCCTCGAGCGAGTAGAACTCGTGGACACGGTCGCGATAGAGCTGCCCGTCGGCCATCCCCGGCACCAGATCAGGGCGAGGTACCGAACCGCTGGCGATGATCAGCCAGTCGTAATCGAGCGGGCCGTCCGCGAGCTCGACCCGGCGCGCCTGCGGGTCCACTCGCTGGATCCGGGAGCGCAGATAGGTGACCTCATCGGGGAGAAAGGCGCGTCGGTCCTTCACGACTCGATCGGGGGACATCCAGAACGGTACGAACAGGTATCCGGGCTGGTAGTGGTGATCGTCGGTCTTGTCGACGACCGTCATCGACCACGACGCATCGAGGCTGCGACGCAAAAGGTTGGCGGCCATCGTTCCGGCTGTCCCGGCACCGAGGATGACGACTCTTGGCATACCTCAAGCATACCCCGGTGGGTATCTGCTTTTCAGCGGCTCAGCGGGACGCGCGAGTGAGCGTGGCGGCGGCGTTGACCATCGCCAGGTGGGAGAACGCCTGGGGGGTGTTCCCGATGAACCGACGCCCGTGCGGGTCGTACTCCTCAGACAGCAGGCCAACGTCATTACGCAAGGACAGCAGGTGGTCCATGAGCGCGCGGGCGTCGTGCAGGCGACCGCTCAGCGCGTATGCCTGGACAAGCCAGAACGAGCACGCCAGGAAGGGACTCTCGTCACCGGTGAGGCCGTCGATTCCGGACCCGGTGCGATAGCGCAGCACGAGCCCGTCGCGCAGGAGGTCCTCCTCGACCTTGGCGACGGTGGCCAGGTAGCGCGGATCGTCGGCGGGCACGAACCCGATGGGGGCCAGCAGGAGCAGCGAGGCGTCGACCTCGTCGGTCTCGTCGTGCTGGCGGAAGTACCCGCCCGCTGCTACCCCGCGTCGCAAGACATCCGCGCGAACCCGCTCACGAACCTCTCGCCAACGGTCGACGGGACCGGTCAGGCCATGCTTCTCGACGCCCTGGACGGCCCGGTCGAATGCGACCCAGACCATGGCGCGGGAGTGCGTGAATCGGCGGGCCGGCCCGCGAATCTCCCACACCCCGTTGTCCGGGCGATCCCACCCTTGGACCAGGTCCTCGACGAGGGCCACCTGCAGCGCCCAGGAGTCATCGGTCTCGGCCAGGCCATGGGTGCGGGCGGTCTCCAGCGCGTTCAGGACCTCACCGAGGACGTCGAGTTGTCGCTGTCCCGAGGCGGCGTTGCCGACCAGCACCGGTTGGGAGCCCGCGTACCCAGGCAGGTGGTCCACGGTGTGCTCGGTGAGATTCCGGCGCCCGTCCACGCCGTACATGATCTGCATGCGGCCCGGGTCTCCAGCGACGGCGCGCAGCAGCCAGTCGCGCCAGGTGCGGGTTTCGTGCCGATAACCGCATTGCAGGAAGGCGGACAGGGTCAGGGAGGCATCGCGCAGCCAGCAGTAGCGGTAGTCCCAGTTGCGCGAGCCGCCGAACTGTTCGGGCAAGCCCAGCGTCGGAGCGGCCACGACGCCGCCGGTGTCCCGGTCGGTCAGCCCCCGCAGCACCGCCAGCGAGGTGCGCACGGCCTCGGCGTCGTGCCCGTGATAGCTCGCGCGGTCGGTCCAGGCGCGATAGCGCTGCAGCGTGGTCGCCCGGGCGCGCGCGACGTCGAAGGGGGTCGGTGCCTCCAGATGCGAGGGCCACCAGTACATCACGAAGGTCAGGGTCTGCCCGGCGTGGACGGTGAACTCGTCGGCGTGGACGTGACCCTTGGGGCGCGGCAGCCGCGGCCCCCGCAGGAGGACCGAGCTCGGGCCTGCGGTGGCGACGAGCATCTCGTCCGCACCGAGGTCACTGTGGTCGGGGACGCGATGGATCCACGGGTGGTGGTCGCCGTACCCGAAACGCAGCACCCACTCGTGGCGAATGGCGACCTGCCCGCGGACCCCCGTCACTCGTCGTACGATGCGGGTGGACTCCTCGCTGGTCGGCATGAAGTCCTCGACGCGGACCGTTCCCGTGTCGGTCTTGTGCTCGGTCACCAGGGCCAGCGAACCCGGCTCGTAGAAGCGTGTGGTCTGGGCGCTTCCAGCGGGGCCGAGGAGCCAGCGGCCGTTGTCGGGCGTGCCCAGCATGGCGGCGAAGCACGCCTCGGAGTCGAAACGCGGCAGACACAGCCAGTCGATGGACCCGGCCTTGCTGACCAGCGCGGCGGTGCGCATGTCGCTCAGCAGCGCGTAGTCCTCGATGGGCGGCTGTAGGGCGCTCACAGGCCCACGCTGCCCTGCATGATGCCGCCGTCGACGACGATGGTCGTGGCGGTCATGTAGGCCGCTTGTGGAGAGGCTGCGAAGACGACGACGTCAGCGATCTGCTCCGGGGTGGCGACCGCGTGCAGGGGGATCGCATCGGTGAGCCGGGCCCGCTGGTCCGGGTCCGCCATGGTGGCCGTGTTGATCGGGGTGTCCACGGCACCTGGGGCCACGTTCACAACCCGGATGCCGTGGCCTCCGAGCTCGACGCCGGCGGTGCGGGTCAGCATGCGCACCCCACCCTTGGCCACGCAGTAGGTCGTGTTCCCGGGCATGGGCCAGTCCTCGTGCACGGAGGACACGTTGACCACGACCCCGGGGCCGCCCTGGGCCAGGAACTGCCGGGCCGCGACCTGGGTCCCGAAGAAAGTGGCCTTCAGATCGACCGCTATGACGCGGTCGAAGTCGGCCTCGCTGGTCTCCAGAAGGCTGTGGCGGGTCTCCAGGCCCGCGTTGTTCACCCAGACGTCGATGCGTCCGAAGGCTTCGAGGGCCGCGTCTCGGATGCGCTCGAGGCCTGCCTGGGCGGTGATATCGGCGTCGACCGGTACGACCCTGCCTCCCGCGTCCGCGGCGTCCGCCACGATGGCAGCATTGGCGTCACGGTTGCTGACGAAGTCCATGGCGACGTTCCCGCCGGCCCGGGCGAAGGCGGCCACGATCGCGGCACCGATCCCCGTGTTCCCACCCGTGACCACGATCGTCAGGGGGCGTTCCGGCTGCCTCGGCTCAGACCCCTGAGCAGTCATCGGACGCGCCCGGCGACCTGGACGGGAGGTGGGCCCGCGAACCCGATCGCGGATCCCTGGGGGCAAGAGTATTGGTGCCCTGCCCGTGCGCGGTGTTCGCGCCCCGCCGGAGCGCGCTGGCCGAGGATGATCGATATGCACATCGTGGACCTCCAGTTGTGGGGGCGACGTTGGCATCCGGGGACGTCTCCCGCCGCCCAGCGTCACGCGGGCGGCCGAGGGCTGCCTGAGCGGCCCAAGTCTAGGTTCTCGTGCGGCCCGGGGGCAGGTCCGAGCCGCGCCGGCAATGAAACGGGGACCGGCGTCGACGGGGTGGTCAGGTGACAGGCGGTGCTGACCGAGGACCGGTGTGACGCAGGGTGTCCTCGACCCGTCGTCCGAGCTCGGCCAAAGTAGCCTGCTCGTGGTCGTCGAAGGATTGCGCGGCGACCGTCGCGCGCAACCGCTCGAGCTGGCCGAGAATTACGCCCCGCTGCTCGGGAGCCACACGATGGCCGAGGTCCAACAAGACCTGGAAGATCTTCGCCATCACTTGCGGATCGGTGGCCCCGTAACGCCGCGGTTGTGAGATGCCCTCCTCGACGTAGGCGGCAAAGTCAGGGCGGCGAAGGGTTACCCGGACTTGACCGTCCTGGTCTTCTAGCAATTCCGCGTGCAAGTCGCGATCGCTCAGGTCGCACAAGACCGCGCCGATGTGTCCCAAGGCGTGTATCGCTGTCGTCGGATCGTTGACACCCGGAGAGAGCGCCTTGTTCGCCACGTCGGTCAGTTGGCGAAGACCGTAACCAGCGTCCTGGGATGCGGTGCGCTCGAATCCGGTATGGATGCAGGCGCTGATCCGCTCGGCAACTCGCTGCGCGGCTTCCTCGTCGAAGACCGCGTCTTGCGCTGGCCAGGTGACGCCCAGGGGAGTCCCGCGGACCAGAAAACTGCCGGGGTAGACGTCGATTCTGACCAGTGCGTCCTCGTCCGCGGCCACCTCGAGAAGGTTGCCCTGGTCGATCCACGTCAGGAAGCCATCGTCACCCGCAAGGAGCCGCACGGCACTGAGCGGCGGTGCCGGCGGCTCGTGTGGGCGGTCGTCGGCGGCATTCCGCGTTCTGAGTACCGCACGAATCGTGTTCGTGGCATCGCGACGTACGTCGCGCAACATCGTCTCTACTCGGATCTGTTCGGCGAGATGAGCCAGGAAGAGCACCAGCCCCAGCACGCTGGCAACGGCCATGACGAATGCCAAGGTCACGGCAAACTTGGGGACGAACTCGCTCTGATCGCTGTCTCCGGCGCTGCGCACGGATCGCAGCACGGTCAGCGAGAAGGTGAACGTCGCTAAAAATAGTGCCAGTGTTGCCTGCACGAACTGGTCGCGGGTGAAGGTCCGCAGCAGCCTCGGGGAGAACTGGCTGCTGGCCAGCTGCAGGGTCACCACCGTCAAGGAGAACGTCAACGACGTCACGGTGATGAGCGAGGAGGAGATGGCGCCCAGCAGCGAGCGGGCGGCATCGGCATCCCCATCGAAGAGCCAACCACTCATCTGAACGGACAGATATCGGTTGACCTGCGCATCGAGCTTTGGAAGTCCGAGTCCGAGCAACAACGCGGCCACGACCGCGATGGTGGGAAGGGGCCACAATTTCGTCTCGAACGCTTCCCGCACGTTGGCCAGCCACGTCTTCATGGCGACCATCATTCCAGCCACCCGCGCCCGCACCCTCGATGTGGCGGTCCCGAGTCTGCCGGGCGCCGAGGCCTTGCACGCCCAGGTCGGCCAGGCCGCGACCACGGCCTGGCGCTGGCTCAGGCGGGCGGCTCGTCGGGCTCGAACTGGCCGAACACCGGCAGCACGACCTCGTTATGGCGTAGGAACCACGGCGTCCACGGCGGGTCGAAGCGGGCGAACCGGGGAGGCCCGCTGATCTCAAGCCCAGCCTTCAGCACGGCACCGCGCAGTTCCGCCAACTGCTCCTGGTAGATCCGCTCCGACCAGCGTCCCCTGAAGGTCCTGGCAGCGGCCACCTGGACCGGGATCTCCCGGATCCTGACACGTGGGTCAGACGGTGTCGGCAGCGTGTCCAAAGAGAACTCAGCCGGCATCACGAAAGCGACCACCTGATGGCCCGCCTCGTCGCCGCTCTCCTGGACGACCGGCGAGGTCATCGCAATCGATGCCTGCTCCTGTACCACGGGCGCCGTCATGGCGACCTTGCCCCGCGTGTTGTTGGCACCTGAGATGAAGGCCGCCAACACCCTGAACGCCCGGTTTCCGGCTTCGGTGAACGAGCTGTCCACATCGACTTCGGCCACCAGATGCGCAGGGTAGCGGCGCACCTCGAACCCAGTGAAGCGCGTGAGAACGTCGAACCGCTGCCGCTCCGTCATGCCACTAGCTTGGCACGCTTAGAGGGCCTTGCTGATTCGGAGTGCCCGGCGGCGCGTAGCCGATCCTCGTGGTTCAGGCGAGGCCATCGAAGGCCGCTTGGTCCAGGCGCGATCCGCAAGAGAACGCTGAGCCACGCCGTGATGTCTCAGGCGACCGGGGGGCTCGCGACCTCAGCGGCCGTGGCCAGACCCAGGTCGCGACGAGAGCCGAGTCGCAAGCCCGCCTGCACCAGAGCCACCACGGCCAGGTTGATGGCCAGACCGATGATGCCCACGCTGATCGCCCAGGGCGAGGTAAGCCAGAAGGTCAAGGCGATGACAACGGCCAGCCCGGCTACCAAGCCCGAGATCACACTGCGAACGTCGATGCGGCCGGGCAGGAACAGGGCAAGTGCGATGGCGGGCGCCAGCTGATCCAGGCCGCTGAAGGTCAACAGCAGGAGGTTGGCGAGCAGGTTCGGCATCAGCAGGGCCAGCAACAGCGAGAAAAAGCTCGCCACCAGCACCGTCAACCTGGTGATGGTCAACTGTTGGCGACCCGATCCTGTCCGGATGATGTTGCGCGAGACCAAGGTCGACATCCCGATTAGGAGGCCGGCGGAGGGGACCATGGCTGTGGCGATGCCCGCGACCGCGACCACACCCATGAACCACTCGGGGAACATCTGCCCAGCCAGTTGTAGCAGCGCGGCGTCGGGATCGGTGTCGCTGCCGAGTACAACGAAGGCGACGAATCCGACGACCAGCGGCAGCACGATGAAGGTGTTGTAGATCGGCAGCCAAAGGTAGTTGCGCCGCAGCACGGTGGAGCTTCGCGCCGCCAGGATGGCTGGCCACATGTGCGGCAGAGTCAGGAACATCACGCCGATCATGCTGATCGCCATGTTCGAGATGTACCACGGGATGCCGAATTCGCCCGTCCCGTGCACCGAGAGCATCTCAGGTGCTTGACGTTGGATGACGTGGAAGACGTTGGTGAAGCCGCCGGTGAAGTGGATGGGGATGCCGACGCAAATGATGAGCAGGACGACCAGCATCAGGATGTCCTTGAGGTACGCGGTCGCGGCGACGCCTCGGATACCGGACCACAGCACGAACGCGACGACGAGCAGGAAACCGACAACCATGCTCCAGGTCTTAGAGGCGGCGTCGCCGGTGACCAGTTGCACGATCAGACCCAGCCCGGTGATCTGCAGCTGCAGGTAGGGCAGCAGGAAAACGACGCCCGCCACCGCGGCCACCACTCCCAGGGTGCGCGATTGGTAGCTTTCCTCGAGGAAGTCGGCCTGTGTCACGTGGCCGCGGGCCCTTGCCCTTCGCCAGATGACGGGCGCGATGAAATAGAGCGCGAGGTAGCCCAGCGGCACATACGGCACCGAGTAGAAGACTCCTGCGCCGCCGGCCACGACCAGTCCAGCGGTGCCCAGGAACGTGAAGGTCGTGAACGTCTCTCCGGCCTGCAGCAGCCAGGTGGTCAACACGCCGAACGCACGCCCGCCGACAGCCCAATCGGTGACGTCGACGTTAGGGTGGCGGCGGCCCATGAACCCCAGACCGGCGATGATGAGCATGCCGGCCAAGACGATGCCCTCAAGGATGGTCACGTCTGCTCCTGTTCACGGACGCGTTGCTCCGACTCGGCGGCGGCCTCGTCATCGAGCCGGTCCTGCTCGTCGTCGTCGGTCCTGGTGTGTTCGACGAACAACAGCACGAGGGTGACCATCGCACTGCCCGGAATCATGGTCCACCACAGGATGGGGGGCAGCCCCAGCCACAGGTGGGGGCCGTTGAGCGGGGGCAGCCACTGCAGCAGGAAGACAGCGACGATCGGCGCGGCCACTGCTGCCCACCACATCAGGCGCACGGGACGCGAGGGGGCCTTGGGCCAGTGGCTGCGCTGCGACATCAGCGCGCCCGCGCCAACAGTCGTTCCCGCTGCTGGGGGTCCAGGGCCAGGTCGACGGCGGTCCATGCCATGGCGGTCCCGCTTGGAGGATTGCGGTGTCCGCAGATTCCTCGATACAGCAGCGAGCGAACTCGGGTTGGTGGTTGAACGAGCCGTGGGTCTCCAGGCGGACCATCGGATGAATGCTGGGGATGGCCTGGGAGATGTTGGCCATATCGGTCGACCCGGCTGCGTTGAGCCGCTCAGCCGTGGTCAGGTCAGGGGAGAACACCCGGCCAAGGGCCTCCGCGTTGCGGCGGTAACAGCCGTTCATCGCGTCGTCGGCTTGGAATTCGGAGTACGGGCGGGAGTGGTGTTCGACCTGCATCTCGCATCCCGTCGCCACTGCGCCTGCCCGGAAACAGTTCATCACTCGCTCCTGCACCTGTTCCAGCTCCGCCAGGGTGGAGGCACGGATGTCGTATCGCACGCGCGTGTTCGCCGGGATGACGTTGGCTGCTGTGCCGCCGTCGAGGATGATGCCCGAGACGATGACTGAGGACGGAAGCTGCTGACGCAGAACGCCTATCGCTACCTGTGCCACCGTCACCGCGTCGAGGGCGTTGATTCCCTCCTGCGGCGCTGCGGCAGCGTGAGCGGGTTTCCCGGTGTATGTCACGTCGACGTCGATGGTGGCTCGGCAGAAGAAGTCGGCGTATTCGTCGGGGGAAGGATGGATCATCATCGCGGCGTGCACCCCGTCGAAGGCGCCACGCTCGAGCAGGATCACCTTGCCCCCCACCACTTCTTCGGCCGGCGTGCCGTAGACGCGCACGGTGAGCCCGAGCGCGTCAGCCACCCCCGCCAGCGAGACCCCCGCGGTCACTGCAGCAGCGGCGATGACGTTGTGCCCACACGCGTGTCCGACCTCGGGCAGCGCGTCGAGTTCGGCGCAGATCGCGACCACGAGCGGCCCGGAGCCGGCGGTGGCCAGGAACGCTGTGTCCAGGCCCGCGATTGCGTGCTCGACAGCGAATCCATGGGTTTCCAACAGCTTTGACACCGCGGCGGCTGTGCGGTGCTCCTCGAACGCGAGCTCGGGATGCGCGTGGATGTCATGACTCAGCTCGACCGCCGCCGGCCACAGCTGCGTTGCGGCCGCTTTGACCTGCTCCTTGAGCTGGTGCGGTTCTCTCATTGCGCCGGCTCGATTTCTTCCCAGGCACCCACCGGTCGGCAAGCGCCGGCGCCGTCCAATCCACCGATTCGCACGCGAGCCCACGTTGACATTTCCATACCATGTCGGTAGCAGAGGCTGAAGTCAATGGACTCCGACACCTCCCGCCAACGTCCCGCAGGACTCGGTTTCGCCAGCCATTAGAGGTTCGGCGAATGCCTCGGCCCGGTGGGCGACATTGTGTGCGAGCGCGGCGGCCGCGCCCTCGCGCGGCGGTCATCCCAGGCAGGGGCTTACGCCTGCAGATCCGTGAGATCGGGCGTGTAGCGTGCCTCAGATCGGCTCGCGCGCCTAGCGGACGGAGTTCAGCATGCCTCACAAGATCATCCTCGATTGCGATCCCGGTCACGACGACGTGATCGCCCTGCTGCTCGCGCAAGGGAGTCCCGAGATCGAGCTATTGGCGGTTACCACGGTCGTCGGCAACCAGACACTGGACAAGGTCACCCGCAATGCGCTGGCGGTTGCGCGGGTCGCGGGTCTGGCCGACGTGCCGATCGCCGCGGGATGCCCGAGACCGCTGGTTCGCGACATCGAAGTTGCCCCGGCTATCCACGGTGAGTCCGGGCTGGATGGCCCGGAGCTGCCCAAGCCGCTGCGAGACGTTGACCCCAGACACGGCGTAGACCTGATCATCGAGACGGTCATGGCCCATGAGCCCGGCACCGTGACGTTGGTGCCGACCGGTGGGTTGACCAACATCGCGATGGCGGTTCGCAGAGAACCTCGGATTGCTGAGCGGGTCAAGGAGGTCGTCCTGATGGGGGGCGGCTACCACACGGGCAACTGGAGTGCAGTGGCCGAGTTCAATATCAAGATCGACCCGGAGGCCGCACACATCGTCTTCAACGAACGGTGGCCGGTGGTGATGGTCGGTCTCGATCTCACCCATCAGGCGTTGGCCACACCGGACGTGGTGGCGCGGATCGACGCCCTGGGAACGCGTCCGGCGAAGTTCGTGGTCGAGCTGCTGGACTTCTTCGGCAGGATGTACAGGGAGTCGCAGGGCTTTGACTCGCCGCCGGTGCACGATCCTTGCGCCGTCGCCTATGTCATCGACCCATCGGTGATGACCACCCAGCGTGTGCCGGTCGACATCGAGCTGTCGGGGGGACTCACCGTAGGGATGACGGTGGCGGACTTCCGAGCGCCAGCACCGCCGGAGTGCACCACCTCGGTTGCGGTGCAGCTGGATCGCGGCAAGTTCTGGGATCTGATCGTGGACGCGCTGGAGCGCATCGGCGAGGTTGAGGCGTGAGTCCGGAGACGACCAGGCGGGTCAGCGTGGGGGTGCTGATGACGGCCCTGCTGTCGGCCTGTGTCGCGTTCCAGCTGAACGCCAGCATGCTCAGCCCCGCCCTGGCAACGATCGAGCGCGAACTGAAGGTCGATTCGGCCGCCGTCGGGCTCACGCAGACGGCGTTCTTCACGTCGGCGGCGCTGTTCTCTTTGTTCCTGCCTCGGCTGGGCGACATCATCGGCCGCAAGAAGGTGCTGTCGGGCATGCTGATCGTGATGACGCTCGGCTGCGTCGTTGCCGCGCTGGCGCCCAACGTCAACGTCTTGTTCATCGGTCGCGTGATCCAGGGTGTGTCCGGGCCCGTGGTCCCGTTGTGCTTGATCATGCTCCGGGTCCAGGTTCCCGACCCCAAGCTGTACGGCACCTTGATGGGCGTGCTGACTGCCATCAACGGCGGTATCGCGGGCGTGGACGCGCTGGCCGGCGGATACCTGGCCGAGAACTTCGGGTTTTCCTCGGTGTTCTGGACGATGGCAGTGATCGGGGCGATCGCCGCCCTGCTCATGATCGTGCTGGCCCCCGAATCGTCCGCGGGGTCCAGCGACCGGATGGACTGGATAGGGGTGCTGCCACTGGTGGTTTCGGTGGGGGCTGCCTTGATCGCCCTCAACGAGATGGGCAAGCTCGGCGATGCGGACTGGTTGCTGGTCGCCGTGTTGTTCGTCGTGGCGGCGGCGGCGTTCGCCGCCTTCTGGCGGATCGAGGATCGCAGCAGCCATCCCCTGGTGGCGACCGCGCTGCTGCGGAGGCGGGCTACTTGGGCGCTGCTGTTGACCACCGTGCTGACCATCGCCGGGGTGTTCGCGGTGATGAACGGGCTGATCCCGTTGCTGGCCCAGGACACGGCGGTCGGATTTGGGATGGGGGCGGGCGAGTCGGCCTGGTGGACACTGACGCCGTACGCGCTGGCTGGGCTGGCGATGGGGCCGGTGTCCGGTCGCTTGGCCAGCACCCTGGGCTACCGGACCGTGCTGCGCGCCGGCATCATCGGGTCGATCGTGGCCGTCGGCCTGTTGTTGCTGCTGGTCGGTAGGGACTCTCGGCTGCTGCTGCTGCTGGCCTCGATCTTCATCGGGATCACGTATGCAGGCATGGTCAACATCATGCTGAACGGCTTGGGGATTGTGCTGTCTCCTTCGGAGAACCCGGGGTTCCTCCCCGGGTTGAACGCAGGGGCGTTCAATCTGGGGGCGGGCCTGAGCTTTGCCGCCCTGTTTGCTGCCAAGACTGCCCTGACGCCCGCCGACGGGAGCGGCAGCGCCGGGTACATCGGCGGGCTGATCGCCGCCCTGGTGATCATGGCGTGCGCCTTGGGCGCATCGTTGCTGATTCCGCGACCTGTGGGCGCGGAGGTCGAGAAGTCCCCAACCGGTGCGGTCGGGCGCTGAGCCCTCCATCTGAACCTCGAGTAAGGCGACTGAGCCAACTTCTCGAGCGTCACTCGGGCTGGGGGTGGTTCGGAGAAGGTGAACCGGGCGGGCTCGTGACGTCGGTGCGATCTGCGCGACGTGGGCACCGGGGCGAAAACGACGACCAGTGCGTTGCGACAGGCCATCCAGGCCTCGATGACCGGACACGTCACCGAGGAGGTCTCGGCGCGGATTCACGAGATCGGGTTGGAGAGCGCCGCGGCGGTTGGGGCGATCCGCAAGACCGCCGAGACAGTGAACAGGGTGCACGGGAGCTAGGCAGAAATCTCAAAGTCCGTGAACGATCGGGGCGATTCTGCGAATCGGCTCGGTATCCTCCTGGAGGACGCCTCGCACTCCACCGGCGTGATCACCGCACCGGCCTGGCCCGTGGTTCAAGGGTGTTCGGGAAACGGTACGCGGAGACTGGCCGACACAACCGGATGAGACCCTGTGCGGAAGCCAGGCTAGGTCATGACCGACACGGTGAACGATGTGACGAATCCAAGGAAGGCGGCACCCGACTCGATGGCCGCGACGTTGTTCCCGAAGGCCCGCCCTCACACGGGACCAGAGCGAAGACCGCTCGTGCCGAACTGGCCCCGGTCACCATCGAAGAACTACAGAGGCCGGGCGGGCTCGTTTGAGCGAACGGGTCTGCGCACGACCACGCCGGCTAGGCGGGCTAGATGAGATGGTGTTGCCGCCCTCAGTCAAGGGATTGACGACCGGAGAGATCCGCGGGTAGTGTCGTTCGCACCATCTGTGTGAATACAACATTGAAAGGCAATACTATCATGAGTGACTATAATGCGGTTTTAGCAAGAAACACGGAAAATGCGCCAAAGAGTCCTTCTTCTGCACAGACTGTGGCTTTCTCTCATTACAATAACCTGTCAGCTCAGCTGCCGATCGACCCAAAAACCGGTGAACTGGTGGCCGGTGGCGCGAAAGAGCAGGCTGAGCAGTGCCTGGGTAACATCAAGGCCATTTTGGAGAGCATCGACCATGTCATGGACGATGTCGTCAGAATCACCACCTTTGTCGAGAACGCCGCAGACGCTGATGCCGTAGGCGAAGTCTGTGCAGCATTTTTCCCAGGCTATGTTCCTACATTCACGACCGTTACTGCCTCAGCTCTGCCCATGGGCGCTTCGGTGCAGATGGAAGCAGTTGTTTCACACGGAGATGGCACCCCCCCGCAAGCTCCTGAAGACACGCGCAACCTCGTCATAGAGGCAAGCAACACAGACAATGCACCAAAAAGTTCTCTATCGACGCAGACTGTATCTTTCTCTCACTACAATCACGTTTCAGCTCAACTTCCCCTGGACCCAAAGTCGGGTGAACTTGTGGCTGGCGGCGCGAAAGAGCAGGCTGAGCAGTGCCTGGGCAACATCAAGGCCATCTTGGAAAGTGTCGACCATGATATGGACGATGTGGTCAAGATCAATATCGCTCTCAAGAACGTCACCGACATCGATGCGGTGGACGAAGTTTACGCCGCATTCTTCCCAGGCGGCGTGCCTGCGCGAAGGGTGGTTGGTGTGTCGGCTCTGCCCAATGACGCTTTAGTTCAAATCGACGCGGTGGTATCGAACGCTGAAGGAACGCCCCCCAAGTCATAAGGGGCCGGGCCGACGGACCCGGCGGCTAGGACGCCGGGGTCGCCGATGCCGGGGACCTGCTCGGAGCAGGTCACCGGTATCGCAAACCTCGTCACGGTAAGGACGTCGGTCCGCCTCCGGATCCGCTAGCTGTCGAGCGGCTGGGCGCTGTGCAAGGGAGCTTCGAGCTCCATCAGCGATGTCGGCCAGAACTCGTTGACGGCTGAGCAGTGTTCTCTGCTGGCTAATAGTTTCGGCCGGGGGCCGACCGGTCGCCGTGTTGGCTGCGTCGAGAGCGTTGGTCAGCCTGTGCCCGAGGTCGTGGTAGGCGCTTGCGACGACGGAGGTGAGTGATCGGCCGGCCTCGGTGAGGCGCTGGTCGAGGTGGTGTTGCTCGTCGGCGACGATCTGCTGGAGTCGGTCTGTCACCCGTGCGCCGCACTCCTCCTGCCAGGAGGTCACCCCGTCATGAACCACGCCTTGGAGCAGTTGCTCACCGGCGCCCCGGAGTTTACCGATCTCCTCGACGCTGCGGTCGGGAACGGTGCGTAGTTCCTCGACCGCTGCGCGCGCCTGACGCGTGAGTGCGCCGGAGGAGACGGAGGCGGCGGTGACCAGGTCGCGATGTAGCTCGTCCAGCAGCCATTCGACTCGGCGGCGATGCTTG
>JAUNUZ010000421.1:691-2433 GCA_030537915.1 Micrococcales bacterium | reverse complement strand
ACGACGCTGATGGCCCGCGGTGCGGTGCCCGACGACCACCCCCTACACCTCGGCATGCCGGGCATGCACGGCTCGGTTTCCGCGGTGACCGCGCTGCAGAAGGCGGACCTGCTCATCGCGCTGGGCACCCGCTTCGACGACCGTGTCACCGGCAAGCTGTCGACCTTCGCGCCGCTGGCCAGGGTCATCCACGCCGACATCGATCCCGCAGAGATCGGCAAGAACCGCGCGGCCGACGTGCCGATGGTCGGCGATTGCGGTGAGGTCATCGCCGAGCTCATGCGCGTCATGTCCGCCCCCGACGCGATCGGCGACTACGCGGCGTGGCGCGAGGAGGTAGCGGATTGGAAGGAGACCTATCCGCTCGGCTACTCCGATCCGGAGAGCGGGGCGATTGCCCCGCAGTACGTCATCTCGCGCATCGGCGCGCTGACCGGGCCTGAGGGCACCTATGTCGCGGGCGTCGGCCAGCACCAGATGTGGGCGGCGCAGTTCGTCAACTACTCGCGGCCGAACAGTTGGCTCAACTCCGGTGGCCTAGGCACGATGGGCTATGCCGTGCCCGCGGCGATGGGCGCCAAGGTGGCCGAGCCCGAGCGGGTCGTCTGGGCCATCGACGGTGACGGCTGCTTCCAGATGACGAATCAGGAGCTCGCCACCTGCGTCATCAACGAGATCCCCATCAAGGTGGCGATCATCAACAACTCGAGCCTAGGCATGGTGCGGCAATGGCAGACGCTGTTCTATGACCAGCGCTACTCCAACACGGATCTGCACACCGCCCACAACGGCGAGCGCATTCCCGACTTCGTCAAGCTGGCGGAGGCCTACGGCTGTGTCGGGCTGCGCTGTGACAAGCCGGAGGACATCGACGCCACGATCGAGCAGGCGTTGGCGATCAACGACCGCCCGGTCGTCATCGATTTCGTTGTCTGCCGTGACGCGATGGTCTGGCCCATGGTGCCCGCGGGAGTGAGTAACGACGAGATCATGTATGCCCGCGGCGTCTCGCCGGTCTGGGACCGCGCGGAATAAGTGCCGTGCGCAAACCAGCGAAGCGAGGCCCGCAGCGGCCCTCACGACGAGCCAGGGGTAATACGGGAGTGACTGATCATGAATAACGACACCATGCATGTGCTGTCCGTGCTTGTGGAGAACAAGCCCGGCGTGCTCGCGCGCATCGCGGCGCTGTTCTCACGGCGGGGCTTCAATATCCACTCCCTGGCGGTCGGGCCGACCGAGCACGACGAGATCTCGCGGATGACCGTCCTCGTGGACGCCGAAGAGCTCCCGCTCGAGCAGGTGACCAAGCAGCTCAACAAGCTCATCGAGGTGCTCAAGGTGGTGGAGCTGGAGCCCGACAGCACCGTCGCGCGTCGCATTCTGCTCGTCAAGGTCAAGACCGAGACGGCGACGCGCTCGCACGTCCTGGAGACAGTCGACCTCTTTCGCGCCCGCGTCGTGGACGTCGCCGCCGATTCGGTGACGATCGAGGCCACGGGCCGGGTCGACAAGCTCGAGGCGCTGCTCGCGCTCCTGGAGCCCTACGGGGTCAAGGAGCTGGTCCAGTCCGGCCTCGTCGCCATCGGACGAGGACCGCGCTCTATCACCGACCGCACGCTGCGGCACTGATCGATTCGGCACCTGGTCAACCACTGCCCACGGCGCCATTCCCCGACCGCATCACCACTGAAGAGAAGGAGCCACTCGTGGCTGAGATGTTCTACGACGACGACGCCGAC
>JAUNUZ010000421.1:0-681 GCA_030537915.1 Micrococcales bacterium | reverse complement strand
CCGTGATCCAGGGCCGCAAGGTCGCCGTCATCGGCTACGGCAGCCAGGGTCACGCCCACGCCCTCAACCTGCGCGACTCGGGCGTGGACGTCCGCGTCGGTCTCGCTGAGGGCAGTAAGTCCCGCGCGAAGGCCGAGGCTGAGGGCTTGCGGACACTGACGGTCGCCGATGCTGTGAAGGAAGCGGACGTTGTCGTCATCCTCACCCCCGACCAGGTGCAGCGGAAGGTCTACGCCGAGGACATCAAGCCCAACCTCAAGGAGGGCACAGCGCTCGTCTTCGGCCACGGCTTCAACATTCGCTTCGACTACATCAAGCCGAACGCTTCCTCCGATGTGTTCATGGCCGCCCCCAAGGGTCCGGGCCACCTGGTGCGCCGCGAGTATATCGACGGGCGCGGCGTGCCGGTGCTCGTCGCCGTCGAGCAGGACGCCTCGGGTCACGCCTGGGAGCTGGCCAAGTCCTACGCGAAGGCGATCGGCGGCCTGCGCGCCGGCGGCATCAAGACCACCTTCACCGAGGAGACCGAGACCGACCTCTTCGGTGAGCAGGCCGTGCTGTGCGGCGGCGCGTCGCAGCTGGTCATGTACGGCTTCGAGACTCTCGTCGAGGCCGGGTACCAGCCGGAGGTCGCCTACTTCGAGTGCCTGCACGAGCTCAAGCTCATCGTCGACCTGATGA
>JAUNUZ010000420.1 GCA_030537915.1 Micrococcales bacterium | reverse complement strand
GATGCCGAAGAGGTGCATCTGGCAGGCAAGACGCCCGTCGACCTCGATGACGAAGGGCTGCATGCGTCCCTCGCCGCCCTCCTTGTCGTAGTGCCGGACGAGTTGACGGTAGCGGGAGCGCGCCTGCGGCGGGAGCGGACTCGTCGCCTCCCAGGGGCGAAGCCAGTTCTCGTTGACGGCCCGCAGCGTCTCCCACTCATCCCGATCGCGAAGCCGCAAAGCACGTAGTACGACGACCGCGCCCTCGGGGTGCCGCAGCGTGAGGAGGCTCGGCCACAGCCCGGCCATCAGTGATCACCACCGTGCGCCTGGTCCACGGCGTGGCTCAGCACGGGCTCGAGCACGCGCAGACCATCCTTGACGCCCCCGACCGAGCCGGGCAGGTTGATAACGAGGCTCGTGCCGGCCATCCCGGCGACTCCGCGCGAAAGCATTGCCGACGGCACCCCGGCTGCGAGGCCGGCCGCCCTGATCGCCTCGGCGATCCCTGGCACCTCGCGCTCGATGACGCCACGGGTCTGCTCTGGGGTGTGGTCGCCTGGAGTCAGCCCCGTGCCGCCGGTCGTGAGGACGAGGTCGGCGCCCGCCGCCAGCGCCTGGCGGATCGCCCTGCCCACCTCGTCGCCGTCCGGGACAACGTGCGGGCCGTCGACCTCGAAGCCCCAGTCCCGCAGCTGCTGCGCGATGTGCGGGCCGCTGCGATCGGGGTAGACGCCGGCTGCAGCCCGGTTCGAGGCCGTGACGACGGTGGCGCGCCGCCGGGGGGCGGGCGACGCCTGCGGCAGCGACGACGCTTGGCTGTTCGACGGGTTCGAGGGCACGCTCATGAGGCCCCCTCACGCCAGTCCCCGGAGCGTCCCCCGCTCTTGGCCGTGACGCGGACGTCCGTGATCCGGGCATGCTTGTCGACCGCCTTGACCATGTCGATGAGCGCGAGCGCGGCGACGCTGACGCAGGTCAGCGCCTCCATTTCGATGCCGGTGCGATCGGCGGTCAGGACTCGGGAGCGAATGTCGACGCCGTCGTCTACGACGTCGAGGTCGACCTCGACGCCGTGGACGGCCACCGGGTGGGCCAGCGGGATGAGATCCGGGGTGCGCTTGGCGGCCTGCAGGCCCGCGATGCGGGCGACCGCGAGCGCGTCGCCCTTGGGGACCGTCCCGTCGCGCAGCGCGGCGACGGCAGCTGCGCTGAGCAGGACGCGGCCCGCGGCGCTGGCCGCCCGAGCGGTCACCGGCTTGGCGCTGACGTCGACCATATGCGCGGTCCCGTCGCTGCGCACGTGGCTCAGGCCGGTCGCACGTGCCCCGTCGATCCGGCGTGCGGGGCCGGTCGGCCGATCAGTCATGACCGCTCCCACCCCGCCCCGAGGGGCCGGCACTCCAGGACGTCGCCCGCCACGACCTCCTCGACGTCGGCCGGTACGAGCACGAGCGCGTTCGCGGCGGACAGCGCGTGCAGGACGTGCGATCCCTGACCCCCGGCACTGCGCACCGTGGCGGTGGCGTCCGGACTGTCCGTGCGGCCCGGGCCGGTGCGGCCCGGACCCTCTGGCTTGCCGAACTCGACGACGCCGCGGACGAACTGCACCTTGCCGGTAGGCGAAGGCCAACCATCCAGGACGCGAGCCCACAGGGCACCGCCGGCGGCCACCGGGCGACCGGCCATGAGCCGCAGCGCCGGCGCGACGAAGACCTCGAAGGACACGAGAGCGCTCACGGGGTTGCCCGGCAAGGTGAAGACCGGCACGCGGCGCTCACCGAGCGTGCCGAATCCCTGCGGTTTGCCCGGTTGCATGGCCACCTGGTCGAACTGGACCGTGCCCAATTGCGAGAGCGCCGCCTTGACCGCGTCGTAGACGCCCATGCTCACTCCCCCGGTCGTCACGAGGGCATCGGCGTGGTCGAGCTGTTCGGTCATGGCGACCATCACCGCTTCCTCGGTGTCGCGGACCCCGCTGACCAGATGCGCCTCGCAGCCGGCTTCGCGCAGTGCGGCGACGAGCATGAGGCTGTTGCTGTCGACGACCTCGCCGAAGCCGGGCACCGTGCCCGGCGCGACGAGTTCGTCACCGGTGGAGAGGCAGACCACCCGCGGACGCGGGTGCACGCTCACCTCCCCGTGGCCGACCGCGGCCACGAGCGCCAGCTGTCGCGGTCCGAGTCGAGTGCCGGCGCGCAACACGATGTCGCCGGTCTCGACGTCCTCGCCCGCGCGCCGGATGTGTCTCCCGAGCCCGTCGGTCGCGCGGATCTGGACCCGCTCCGAGCCGCCGTCGGTGAGCTCGACGGGCACGATGACGTCGGCCCGCGCCGGCAGGGGAGCGCCAGTCATGATCCGGTATGCGTGACCGGGCGGCACGGTCAGCTCACGTTGGTCACCGGCGGCGATGTCGCCGGCTACCGGGAGGACGATAGGCACGTCGCATGCCTGCCCG
>JAUNUZ010000419.1 GCA_030537915.1 Micrococcales bacterium | reverse complement strand
GTGGTGATCGCGCGCAGACGGTGAACATCTCCACGATGTCAGCCATGGTCGTCGCCGGCGCTGGGGTGCGCGTCGTCAAGCACGGCAACCGGGCCGCGTCCTCGAAATCCGGGACGGCGGACTGTCTCGAGGCGCTCGGGATCGATCTGAGCTTGCCTCCAGAAGCAGTGCAGGCGGTCGCGAGCCGGGCGGGCATCACCTTCTGTTTCGCGCAGACGTTTCATCCCTCGATGCGCCACGCCGCGATCCCGCGGCGCGAGCTCGGGGTGCCGACCGTCTTCAACGTCCTGGGGCCATTGACGAATCCGGCCGAGCCGACCTACTCGGCCATCGGCGTCGCGGATCTGGGCATGGCGCCCCTGGTTGCGCAGGTGCTGGCCGAGCGAGGTGGACGTGCGGCGGTCTTCCGGGGGGACGACGGACTGGACGAGCTCACCGTCTCGACCACATCCACGGTGTGGTGGGTCGAGGGTGGCCGGGTCGCGACCTATGTCGTGACGCCACTGGAGCACGGCGTGCAGGTCGCTGGGTTAGAGAGCCTGCGCGGGGGGGACGCCACGCACAACGCGCAGGTGGTGCACGACATCTTCGGCGGTGCGGCGGGTCCGATCAGGGACGCGGTGCTGCTCAACTCCGGGATCGCCCTTGCCGTGGCCGGGGGGGTGCCGGTCGTCGATCAAGCCAGCTTCGATGTCGCCCTTGCGGCGGGGATGAGCCTCGCGGCGCGCGCGATTGACAGCGGGCTGGCTCTGGACACCCTTGACCGGTGGCGCGCGACGACGGTCGCGGCGGCCGCTCGGTAGGACGGCTGCGCCCCTCACGCACCGCCTTGAGCGCGACCGCACTAGGGCCCGGCGCCAACCGGCGCCCACATGTGGCGGCTCGATCCAGATCGCTGCAGGATCACGCTGCATGGATTACATCGACGCCGCGATCCTGCTCAGGCGCGCTCAGTCGAGGCCGATGGCGAAGGCTGCTTCGAGGTCGTGCCGGCTGTAGGTGCGGAAGGAGATGTGGGTCTGGGTGGTGGTGACACCGGGCGTTTTGTTGATGCGGTCGGCGATCACGTCGGCCAACTCATCGTGTTCGCGAACGCGCACCATGGCGATGAGGTCGACATCGCCGGTGACCGAGTAGACCTCGCTGACCCCGTCCAGCTCGGCGATCGACTGCGCCACCTCAGGGATCCGGGCGACATCGGCGTTGATGAGGACAATTGCACTGATCACCTCTCCACTCTAGACCGCCACCAACCAGCCGCGGGGGTGCTGCCGATGGTTGAGCCGGAGGTGTCCCGGGCGATCGACTGGGCCAAGAGGGCCGCCGGCCCGGCGCCGTTGACGGGGCAGGCCCACTGCCCCGTGAGCTCGACGAGGCGCACGCCCGTCTCCTCCAGCCAGCGAAGTAGCAGCTCGGTCTCTGCGGGCAGCGCCGCCGAGGCCGGTGCCGGTGCGGGGGGCACGACTTCGGCGGTCGCGGTGCAGGCGTGGATGTAGGGCATGGGATCGGCCCCGGGGGGGCTGCGGGTGGCACCGGCCAGGCGGCCGTGCCGAACGCAGACAACCTCCCACCCTCCGGTCGGGGCGCGCCGCGCCGCCACGAGGTGTGGGACCTCGGCCAGCGCCCCGTTGCGCTGTGTTCTGTTGCAGCCGGCGCCCAGGACGGCGAGGCGGTCTCTCGCGACCGCAGCCTCCTCGTATCGCCCGGACCGGGCGAACACCCTCATCCGCTCTGTCAACAGTTCCAGGACCTCTCGCGATGCTCCCGCGAACAGCGCGTCGGCGCGTTCGACCGCGGCAACGTAGACGGCCGGGGTCTGCGGCTCGAGCCGGCAGGGCGCCAGGCAGCGCTGGAGGTCCGCGAGCATGCATGACGATGAGGCGACCGTGGCGGACAACCGGGTCGTGCACTGACGTAACGGCAGTACTTCGTGGATGGCCGCGACCGCCTCCTGAGCCGCCTGCATCGAGGCGAACGGCCCGGCGTAGGTGGCTCCGTCGTCACGGACCTCGCGCACGATCGACAGACGGGGAAATGCCTCGCGGGTCAGCTTGACCCAAGGACGCCGGGTGGGATGGCGCGAGCGGCGGTTGAAAGCAGGCCCGTGCTGGGCGATAAGGCGCAGCTCTCGGACGGCCGCTTCGAGCGGGGTCGCGCACACGATCGGTGTCACTTCGCTGGCGAGCATGACCATCTGGGCCATCCGGGTGCGTTGCTCCGAGGCGGTGAAGTAAGACCGGACGCGGCGCCGGATGTCGCGCGAAGTCCCCACATACAGGACGCGGCCGTGTGGATCCTTGAAGAGGTAGACCCCCGGTGCCGACGGGAGTCCCGCCGCGAGATGGCTCTTGCGGCGCTGTGCGTCCGTGACGCGACTCGTATAGCTGCTCAGCTCCTCCAGGGTGCGCACCCCCAGATTGCCGACCCGCGCGATGAGCCCATGGAAGACATCGACGGTGG
>JAUNUZ010000418.1 GCA_030537915.1 Micrococcales bacterium | reverse complement strand
TGCTCGGTCTGTCGTCCGTGCCGCGCGCCGGCGACACGTTCGTCGTGGCGCCGGACGACCGCACAGCTCGTCAGATCGCCGAGAAGCGCGAAGCAGCGGACCGGCAGGCCTCGCTGGCCAAGGCCCGTAAGCGCATCAGTCTCGAGGATCTCAACGAGGCCCTCGCCGCGGGCAAGGTCGAGACCCTCAACCTCATCCTCAAGGGTGACGTGTCGGGTTCGGTCGAGGCCCTGGAGGACGCGCTGCTGCAGATCGACGTCGGCGACGAGGTCGACCTGCGGATCATCGATAGAGGTGTCGGCGCGATCACGCTGAACAACATCAACCTCGCAATGGCCTCGAGTGCCGTGATCATCGGCTTCAACGTGCGCGCCGAGGGCCAGAATGCGGAGGTCGCCGACCGCGAGGGCGTCGAGATCCGCTACTACTCGGTCATCTACAAGGCGATCGAGGAGATCGAGGCGGCCCTCAAGGGCATGCTCAAGCCGGAGTTCGAGGAGCACGAGAACGGGTCCGCGCAGATCCGCGAGATCTTCCGCTCGAGTAAGTTCGGCAACATCGCCGGTTCGATCGTCCGCGGTGGGGAGATCCGGCGCGGCGCCAAGGCACGTATCACGCGTCAGGGTGTCGTCGTCGCCGAGAATGTCGACGTCGCGGGCCTGCGGCGCTTCAAGGATGACGTCACCGAGGTCCGTGAGGGCTTCGAGTGCGGTATCAACCTGGGTTCGTACAACGACCTGCAGATCGACGATCTCATCACGACGTATGAGATGCGGGAGAAGCCCCGCGCTTAGTCGCCGGCCCCGATTCGCCGGAGGCTGATGTCTCGGCCGAGATCCAGTGCTACCGCGCTGGGTCTCGGCCGAAGGGTCGGCCCCCGACGGTAGCGGAAGCCGTGCGTCTGGAGCTGCGTCGTCGCCTCGACGCCGAATGACGAGAACGTAGAGAGGGAGACCGATGGCCGACCCGGCACGGGCACGTAAGGTCGCGGACCGCATCAAGGTCCTCGCGGCGGAGACGATCGAACACCGGATCAAGGATGAGCGGCTCGGTTTCGTGACGGTCACCGACGTGAGGGTGACGGGCGATCTGCAGCAGGCCTCGATCTTCTACACGGTCTTCGGCCCGCAGGAGGAGCGGGAAGCCACGGCTGAGGCCCTCGAGGACAACAGGGGACGGATCCGCTCGGCGATCGGCAAAGGGCTGGGTATTCGGCTCACGCCGTCGATCGAGTTCATCCCCGACGCCATCCCCGAGGGGGCGGCACACTTGGAGGATCTGCTCGCGCAGGCCAAACAACGCGACGCCGAGCTGGCTCAGGCCGCAGCCGGCGCGACCTACGCGGGCGAGCCAGACCCCTACCGGCGACGCGAAGACGGTGAGCTCGACGACGACTTCGACGAGGACAACGACGAAGTCGGCGACGAACCGGACGACAAACCCGGTCAAGGGCGCGACGACGGACCGCACGGCAGTGCCGGCTCAGTCGGCGGCTCGGCTGTTCCTGCGGCCGCGCAGGCTCGCAACGCCTCCAAGCACCCGGTCGCCTCGAACACCGCGAACGCCACGGACTGATCCGGGCAGATGGCGCGCGCGGTCGACGGGACCGTCGGGGACGGCTTGCTCGTCGTCGACAAGCCAAGTGGGTGGACGAGTCACTCCGTCGTCGGTGCGTGTCGTCGCATCGCCGGCACGCGCAAAGTCGGTCACGCGGGCACCCTGGACCCCATGGCGACCGGCGTGCTCGTCGTCGGTGTCAACCGTGCGACGCGGATGCTCACCTACCTCGTCGGTTGCGATAAGGAGTACGTCGCGACGATCCGGCTCGGCCAGGCGACGCTGACCGACGACGCCGACGGAGAGGTCACTGCAGTGGCTCGGCCGCAGGACGTCACGGCGGTGCTCGCGGACGGACGCGCCCGACTTGAGGCCTGCATCGCGGACCTGACCGGGGAGATCGTGCAGATCCCGAGCGCAGTCAGCGCGATCAAGGTCGACGGCAAGCGCTCGTACGCCAGGGTGCGCGCCGGTGAAGCCGTCGTGCTCGGGGGGCGGTCCGTGACCGTCTCGCGCTTCGACGTCCGGGCCACCCGGCAAGTCCCGCTGGACGACGGAACCCGTGTCGTGGACCTGGACGTCGAGGTCGTGGTGAGCTCGGGTACCTACGTGCGTGCTCTGGCCCGCGACCTGGGCGCGGCGCTCGACGTCGGGGGACACCTCACGGCGCTACGCCGCACCAGGGTCGGGGGGTTCACGCTGGCGCAGGCGCACACCGTCGAATCGCTCGAGCGTGCTCGCGCGAGCGGCGAACCGCGGCACGAGGACGGGGCCGGTACCCCGGGCACGAGTGGCCTGCCCCTGCTACGCCTGCACGACGCCGCCAGGGCCGCGCTACCCGCGCGTGAACTCGACGCCGAGCAGGCGCGCCGGGTCGGTCACGGGGTGCGGATCGCCTCCGCG
>JAUNUZ010000417.1:560-2462 GCA_030537915.1 Micrococcales bacterium | reverse complement strand
AATACACCGAGGCCGCGGGCGTGGGCGGCGTCGACGAAGGCCTGCAGCCCCCGCGGTCCCCCGTAGGGCTCGTGGACTGCCCAGAGCCCGACCCCGTCGTAGCCCCAGCCGTGCCGCCCAGGGAAGGCGTTGACCGGCATGAGCTCTATGACGTCGATTCCTAGCTCCACGAGCTGGTCGAGGTGGCCGATAGCGGCGTCCAGGGTTCCCTGGGGGGTGAACGTGCCGATGTGCAGCTCGTAGATGACGCTGCCGGGCAGCTCGATCCCGCCCCAGTCCTGGTCGGTCCAGGCAGCGTCGCGCAGGTCGATGATCTCGGCGAGTCCGTGCGGGCCGTCGGGCAGCCGCCCGGCCCGCGGATCGGGCACGACTTGGCCGCCGTCGACGGCGAAGCCGTAGCGCGACCCGACCTCGGCAGGCGCCGAACGCGCCCACCAGCCGCGCTCGCCACGGTTCATCGGCAGGACCTGTCCGTCGAGATGCAGATCGATCGTCTCGGCGACCGGGGCCCACAAGGAGAACGTGCGGAAATCGGGTGTTGCGCTCACTGAGGTGTGCTGCCTTCGTTTCGCAGGATCGGCTGGAACGGTCCGGTTCTGGAGGGTTCGCGGGTGCGTCTCGGCGAGGGGACGCCGGGGGGCTTCGGGCTACTCGCGCAACAGCACCGCCACCGGCGAGGAGGCGAAGACGGACGCGCCGCGCACTGACCCACCTTCGTGGACTGCGCCCGTGACAATATCGCGCCAGCTCCCCGCGGGCAGCTCAACCAGGCGCTCACCCCAGCCGCCGGTGGCGGCCAGGCGTGCAGGGGCCCGCGTGACCAGAGTCGCAACGGCACCCTCGCGACCGATGCGCAGGACCCCCGCGAGCAGGCCGACGGCGGCCGTGCGCGCGAAGCCCAGCACGTGGTCGTCGTCCACGGCGAGCGGAGTGTAGGAGGAGCTGCGTCCGAACAGCTCCGGGCGCTCACGTCGCAGGCGCAGGACCCGCGACGTAAGTCGGTGTTTCTCGGCGTCCAGCGGGCTCGCGGCGACCAAGACGCCCGCAGCCTCAGCGGCGACCGCCGACGAGTCCACAGCGTCGAGACTTCTGAGCAGGGCCTCGCGCAGCGGGTAGTCAACGGGCCGCCGGTTGTCGGGGTCGACCAGCGACAGCTCGACGATCTCGCAACCCTGGTAAGTGTCGGGCAGCCCTGGCAGTGTGAGACACAGGGCCTTGGCCGCCAGGATCGTCGCGCGGATGGCCTCGGCGTTCTTTGTCACGGCGGCCTCGATGGCGTCGTGCACCGGCCCGGGATCGCGCAGCGAGCGAGCGAACTCCACGACTCGCGCTTCGTAATCGGGGTCGCCATCGACCCACGCCGTGTGCTGCTTGGCCTCCCGCAGCGCCTTGAGCAGATAATCCTCGAGACGCTGGGCACTGATGTGCCCGACCCCGAGGATCGTCTGCCACACCAGGTGGGCGGTGGGCGCGTCGACGCCCGACTCCCGGGCGGCCTCGCGGGCCGCCCGGGAGCACGTTTGCCACGACTCGGGGTCGCCGGCGACAGCGATGATGCGCGCTCGGACATCCTCGCTGCGCTTGGTGTCGTGGGTCGACAAGGTCGTCATCCCTTCGGGCCAGTCGGCCTGCTGGCGCTGGGCCCAGCGGTGCAGCAGATCGACGCCGCTGCCCGCGCCCGACGCCGGAAGGTCGAGATCGGCGGGGTCACCACCGACCTCGTTGAGTGCGACGAGCCGGTGCCAGCGATAGAAGGTCGTGTCCTCGATCCCCTTGGCCATGACCGGGCCCCACGTCTGTTGCAGGCGCACCGAGAAGTCGACGGTGGCGGGATCGTCGTCCTGACCGACCGTCATCGGGACGAGAGCCCGCAGCTCGGTCTCGAGGTCGGGGCGCTGCCCC
>JAUNUZ010000417.1:0-550 GCA_030537915.1 Micrococcales bacterium | reverse complement strand
GCGTCGTCGGACAGGTGGGTGTCATCCGGGCGCAGGTAGGCGCGATAGACCTCTCCGGCCACGAGCAGCTCGACAACCGCCGCACGCAGGCGCTCGGGGTCCAGTTGCGGCGCTGCCTCTCGCGCGCGGCGCGTGAGTCGCGCCACCTCCGGCACGAGGGACTGGTCGACAACCTGGCGCTTGGCCGCCGCGACGGCCTCGTCGATGCTCGCCTGGCCACCGGCCTCGCGCCAGGTGCGCGTCACCACGTCCGCCTCGGCGGTGTCGACGAGCGCGGCCTGGATCGCCCGCATGGCGTCGTAGCCGGTCGTGCCGGCGCATTTCCATTCGGTCGGCAGATCTTCGCTGCCCTCGAGGATCTTCTCGACCCAGACCAGGGTCCCGCGGCGGCTTGCCCGTCGCAGCTGTGCGAGGTAGCCGGCGGGGTCGGCCAGACCGTCGGGGTGATCGATCCGGAATCCGTCGATGAGACCCGCCGCGTTGAGCTCGAGCAGCAGCTGATGGGTCGCGGCGAAGACCTCGGGCAGCTCCACGCGCACGGCGATGAGCC
>JAUNUZ010000416.1 GCA_030537915.1 Micrococcales bacterium | reverse complement strand
GAAGCAGGGGACCAAACGCCCCTACCGCGGCCGGAGTCACCGACTACTCTGGCGAATATGAGTGAATCCCCGCTGCGTATCGTCGTCGCCAAGCCCGGACTGGACGGCCATGACCGTGGCGCCAAGGTCATCGCGCGCGCCCTTCGTGACGCCGGGATGGAGGTCGTCTACACCGGCTTGCATCAGACTCCGGAGCAGATCGTCGAGGCCTCGATCCAGGAGGACGCCGACGCGGTCGGGCTCTCGGTTCTCTCCGGGGCGCACATGACGCTCTTCGCCAGGATCATCGCGCTGCTCAAGGAGCGCGACGCGCAGGACATCGTCGTCTTCGGCGGCGGCATCATCCCCAAGGCCGACATCGCGGAGTTGACGCAGCTCGGGGTAGCCAAGGTCTTCACGCCGGGAGCAACGACGACCGAGATCGTCGAGTGGGTCCGCACCAACGTGGGCACGTCGGCCCCTGCCTGAGCGCGCTCGCGCGGTTAACCGGAGCCGTTCGGCCCGCTCAGCGCCCGTCTCGGCTCGCGAAGCGGTCGCCCTGCGCCTCGATCTGCCCGTCCCGACGGGGGGTCCGACCGCGTAGGTGCCCCCGACGGTAGGATCGCGATCGGACATTCCCACTCGACGACGAGGAATCTGCCGTGGATCTTTTCGAATATCAAGCCCGAGATGTCTTCGAGAAACACGGCGTACCCGTGCTCGCGGGCAAAATCGCCACTACGCCGCAAGAGGCGCGCGCTGCCGCAGCGGAGATTGGGGCCCGCAGCGGGGGCGTCACGGTAGTGAAGGCTCAGGTCAAGACCGGAGGCCGCGGCAAAGCCGGCGGGGTCAAAGTCGCTAAATCCCTTGACGCGGCCGAACAATATGCGCAGGAAATCCTCGGGATGGACATCAAGGGCCACACCGTGAACACGGTGATGATTGCCCAGGGCGCTCAGATTGCCGACGAGTACTACTTCTCCCTCTTGCTCGACCGCGCCAATCGCAATTACCTCGCGATGTGCAGTGTCGAGGGCGGCGTGGACATCGAGACCCTCGCCGTCGAGCGTCCGGAGGCCCTCGCCAAAGTCGCGGTGGACCCCGAGGTCGGCATCGACGAGGCCAAGGCGCGTGAGATCACCCGGGAGGCGGGCTTCGATGCGGAGACGGCCGCGAAGGTGGCCCCGGTGCTGCAGAAGCTGTGGGACGTCTACCGCGAGGAGGACGCGACCCTCGTCGAGGTGAACCCGCTGGTCAAGCTCGAGTCCGGCGACATCGTCGCCCTCGACGGCAAGGTCACGCTCGACGACAACGCGCGCTTCCGCCACCCCGGCCACATCGAGCTCATCGACGAGGCCTCGCAGGACCCGCTGGAGGCCAAGGCCAAGGAGATGCACCTCAACTACGTCAAGCTCGACGGCAACGTCGGGATCATCGGCAACGGCGCCGGCCTTGTCATGAGCACCCTCGACGTCGTCGCCTATGCCGGTGAGGACCACACGGGTGGGGCGAGCAAACCCGCGAACTTCCTCGACATCGGCGGTGGTGCCTCCGCGGAGGTCATGGCCAACGGACTCGACGTGATCCTCGGTGACGAGCAGGTCAAGGCGGTCTTCGTCAATGTCTTCGGCGGCATCACGGCCTGCGATGCGGTCGCCAACGGCATCGTGGGCGCCCTCGACAAGCTCGGGGACACTGCCACGAAGCCGCTCGTCGTGCGCCTGGACGGCAACAATGTCCAGGAGGGGCGCCGGATTCTCACCGAGCGCAATCATCCCCTGGTGACGATCGAAGACACGATGGACGGCGCGGCCCGCAAGGCCGCCGAGCTCGCGGCTGCGAAGTAAGGGACGAGACACAACAATGGCAATCTTCCTCACCAAGGACAGCAGGGTCGTCGTCCAGGGCATGACCGGCTCCGAGGGTATGAAGCACACCCAGCGGATGCTCACGTCGGGCACGAACATCGTCGGCGGCGTCAACCCCAAGAAGGCGGGCCAGGAGGTCGAGTTCGACGGTGGCCACACGGTGCCCGTCTTCGGCACACTCGTGGAGGCGATGTCGAAGACCGGCGCCGACGTCTCGGTCGTCTTCGTCCCACCCAAGTTCGCCAAGGACGCGGTCGTCGAGGCCGTCGACGCCGGGATGCCTCTGGTCGTCGTCATCACCGAAGGCATCGCGGTCAAGGACACGGCCGAGTTCTTCTCCTACGCCCGCAAGTCCGGCAAGACCCGCATTGTCGGCCCGAACTGTCCCGGGCTCATCAGCCCCGGGCAATCCAATGCCGGCATCATCCCGGCCGACATCGCCGGACCTGGGCAGATCGGTCTCGTCAGCAAGTCGGGCACGCTGACCTACCAGATGATCTACGAGCTGCGGGACCTCGGCTTCTCGACGGCCGTCGGCATCGGCGGCGACCCGATCATCGGCACGACCCACATCGACTGCCTTGAGGCGTTCGAGCAGGACCCCGACACCGTCGCGATG
>JAUNUZ010000415.1 GCA_030537915.1 Micrococcales bacterium | reverse complement strand
GCGTGCGTCATCGCCTTCATGGGCATCGGCCTGGTCGATCCGATCCTGCCCGCCATCAGCGCTCAACTCGAAGCCTCGCCATCACAGGCGATGATGCTGTTCACGAGCTACCTCATCATCACCGGTCTGGCGATGTTCGTGACGAGCTGGGTGTCGGGGCGTATCGGCGCCAAGCGCACCCTGATCGTGGGCCTCGCGTTCATCGTCGTCTTCGCCGCGCTCGCCGGCGCGTCGGGCTCGGTCAACCAAATCATCGGCTTCCGGGCCGGGTGGGGCCTGGGCAACGCGCTCTTCATCTCCACGGCGTTGG
This sequence comes from Micrococcales bacterium, assembly GCA_030537915.1. Taxonomy (GTDB): domain Bacteria; phylum Actinomycetota; class Actinomycetes; order Actinomycetales; family Dermatophilaceae; genus Kineosphaera. The sequence goes on along the minus strand of JAUNUZ010000415.1, from coordinate 2,158 downwards.
CCTCAATCGTCGGTGCGGCCAGCGGGGGTGTCGCGCAGGCCATCATCCTCTACGAAGCCGCGCTCGGCCTCGGCATCGCGACCGGGCCGTTGCTCGGCGGGCTCCTCGGTGAGATCTCGTGGCGCGGGCCGTTCTTCGGCACCGCCGTGCTCATGGGGATTGCCCTCGTCGCGCTGCTCGTGCTGCTGCCGAAGGAGGAGCAACGCCCCGCTCCGGTGCGCCTGTCAGCGACCTTCTCGGCGCTGCAGCACCCGGCGCTGCTCACCCTGGCGACCGCTGCGGTCTTCTACAACTACGGCTTCTTCTCACTCCTGGCCTACAGCCCCTTCCCGGTCGAGGCGGCGGGCAATGCCGCGGGAGTCCACATCGGCGCCCACGAACTCGGCCTCGTCTTCTTCGGCTGGGGTGTCGCCCTGGCGCTCGCATCCGTCTTCCTCGCCCCGGCTCTGACGCACCGCTACGGTCGGCTCCGGGTCCTGTGCGGCGCGCTGACTCTGCTCGCGCTCGACCTCGTCGTGCTCGCGATCGGCATCGACTCGCTCGTCACGCTCATCACCGGCATCGTCGTGGCAGGTGTCTTCCTCGGAGTGCTCAACACGGTGCTCACCGAATCGGTCATGGAGGCCACCGACCTGCCCCGCGGCGTCGCCTCCTCGACGTACTCAGGAGTGCGCTTCCTGGGTGGTGCTGTCGCGGCGTCCGTCGCCGGCCCGCTTGCCTCGGCGTTCGGCGCCCCGACACCGTACTGGTTCGGCGCTGCCAGCCTCGTTCTCTCGGCGCTCGTGCTCGTCGTCGGCCACGGCCTGCTGCGCCGCGCCGAATCCCACCTCGTGCAGACCCCCGAGCAGGAGGCCATGGCACTCACGGCCGGCGACGCCTGAGCCCTGGTGCGCGGAGCCGCAGCGCAGCACGGTCTGACCGGGGCGAGGAGGGCCTGGACACTGCGGTGGCGAGCCCCCGACGGACGCCGGCCGTCGATGAGCCCCGTTGCGGTTCGGTGAGGTTGGGCCGCCTGGCGAAATTAGTCGAGACGTCACTGCCCGCGTGGTAGTAACCTGCGCCCAGGTCGCTGTGCTATGGCGTGGCGTGGCTCCCCGGGCGTCGGCAGCGGCCGCGCCGAAGGAGGCAACCATGGCTGGTCCCGTTCTCCACGCGGGCTTGAAGCAACGACACCTGACGATGATCGCGATCGGAGGCGTCATCGGCGCCGGCCTGTTCGTGGGCTCGGGTGCAGTGATGAACAAGACGGGGCCGGGGGCGTTCCTGACCTACGCCTTGACGGGCGCGATCATCATCCTCGTCATGCGCATGCTCGGTGAGATGGCCGCGGCCAACCCGAGCACAGGTTCCTTCGCGGACTACGCCCGCCGCGCGATCGGCAACTGGGCGGGCTTCTCGGTCGCGTGGTTCTAATGGTATTTCTGGGTCATCGTCGTGGGTTTCGAAGCGGTCGCCGGGGCCGAGATCATCCGCTATTGGGTGGACGTCCCGCTGTGGATTCTCGCCTTCGCGCTGATGGCGCTGATGACCGCGACGAACCTCTTCTCGGTGAGTAGCTACGGTGAGTTCGAGTACTGGTTCGCGATGATCAAGGTCGCCACGATCATCGTCTTCCTCATCATCGGCTCGATGTTCGTCTTCGGCCTATGGCCGGGTCGCTCGATGGACTTCTCCAACCTCACGGCGCACGGCGGCTTCATGCCCAACGGGACCGGGGTGCTCTTCTCGGGCATCGTCGTCGTCATCTTCTCGATGGTCGGCGCGGAGATCGCGACGGTCGCGGCCGCCGAATCCGACGATCCGGTGCGCGGCGTGACCAAGGCAGTCAACTCGGTCGTCTGGCGGATCGGCACCTTCTATGTCGGCTCGATTTTCCTGCTTTGCACGATCCTGCCGTGGAACTCCCAGGAGCTCGGTGAGTCGCCCTATGTGAGCGCCTTCAAGGTCATGGGCCTGCCCTATGCCGATCACATCATGAATGCGGTCGTGCTCACCGCGGTCCTGTCGTGCCTCAACTCCGGCCTCTACACCGCCAGCCGCATGCTCTTCGTCCTGGCCGGGCGCCGGGAGGCCCCGAGCGCACTCCTGCTCACGACCCGCAAGGGGGTGCCGCGGAATGCGATTCTCTCCTCGACGGTCGTCGGCTTCCTCTGCGTCA
>JAUNUZ010000414.1 GCA_030537915.1 Micrococcales bacterium | reverse complement strand
CGTCGGAAAAGCGGACCGTGACCCGGCGTCTACTGTCCTGCAGGCGCTCGAGACCCACCCCGACGTCGAGCGCCTCGTCATCTGCGTGGCCCGACGCAGCGCGGTCGGCAAGCTTGTCCTCGGCAGCATCAGCCAGCAGCTCATCCTGCAGGCCGAGGTGCCCGTCCTCGCCGTCAAGCTTACGGCTGACTGAACCCCGACCGCTGACCTGAACGTCCCGAGCCCTCCCCACCCTGACAACGTCGTCTCCGCCTCCGGGCGAGCCAACGGAGGAACCCATGTCCCAAGGAGCCCCCACGAGCGGCATCACTCTGCCGCCCCTACGACCCGGCCCGCACCAGCGGCGCCTGGACACGATCGCCCTGATCGCCACCTTCGGCGGCTTGCTCTTCGGTTACGACACCGGCGTCATCAACGGCGCCTTGGAGCCGATGAAGCGCGACCTCGGCCTCACGGCCACCACCGAGGGACTGGTCACCAGCGTGCTGCTCATCGGTGCTGCGATCGGCGCTCTGGGCTGCGGCAAGCTCAACGACACCCTCGGGCGCAAGAAGACGCTCACGCTGCTGGCCGTGGTCTTCTTCGTCGGCACGCTCGGTGCCGTCTTTGCGCCGAACCTCGAGGTCATGCTTCCCTCGCGCTTCGTCCTCGGCTTCGCCGTCGGAGGGGCCTCGGTCACCGTGCCCGTCTACCTCGCCGAGCTCGCGCCGACCGAGCGCCGCGGCAGACTCAGTGGCCGCAACGAGCTCGCCATCGTCGTCGGCCAGATGCTCGCCTTCATCATCAACGCGATCATCTTCACGATCTGGGGTGACCACGACGGCGTCTGGCGCTACATGCTCGCGGTCTGCGCCGTCCCGGCCGTCGTCCTCTTCGTGGGGATGCTGGCGATGCCGGAATCGCCGCGCTGGCTCATCTCCAAGGGTCGCTACGAGGGCGCGCTGGAGGTATTGACCCAGGTGCGGACCGAGGACCGGGCGCGCGCCGAAATGGCAGAGGTCGAGCTCCTCGCCGAGGAGGAGTCCGAGGCCCAGACGGGCGGATGGAGTGACCTGGCGATCCCATGGGTGCGTCACATCATGATCGGTGGCGTCGTGCTCGCCATGGCCCAGCAGCTCACGGGCATCAACTCGGTGATGTACTACGGCAGCCAGTTGCTCGTCACGGCCGGCTTCGAGCAGGAAGCGGCGCTGATCGCCAACATCGCCCCCGGGGTCATCGCGGTCGTCGGCTCGAGCTTGTGTCTCTTCGTCCTCATCGACCGGATACCGCGGCGCACGCTGATCATCGCGGGACTCATCGCGACGACCACGTGCCACGGACTCATCGTGCTCGCCTCGATGCTCTTGCCGGAGGGCATGGTCAAGGCCTACGTCATCCTCACGCTCGTCGTCGCCTTCGTGTTCTGCATGCAGTCAGCCCTCAACGTGCCCGTCTGGGTTTGCCTGTCCGAGCTCTTCCCGCTGCGGATGCGTGGCTTCGGGATGGGGATCACCGTGCTGATCCTGTGGCTGACGAACGCGGTCGTCGCGTTCTCCTTCCCGATCATGGTCGCGTTCACCGGGATCACGGGCTCGTTCATGGTCTTCTTCGTGGCCGGCCTGCTCTTCATCTACCTGCTGTGGAAGATGCTGCCCAACACCAGCGGCCGCTCTTTGGAGGAGCTCGAAGAAGCCTTCGCCAGGGGGGACTTCCACTGAGCCGCACGTAGCCTGCCAGCTATGACGACATCGCTGACCCCTTTTCGGTTCGAGCACACATATGCCGACGCGGTCGCGGGTCTGTCGATCCCTTGGCGGGCTATCGAGGCCCCCGAACCGCGCCTCCTACAGCTCAACGAAGAGCTCGCCAAGGAGCTCGGCGTCGATCCCGACGCGCTGCGCACGCCCGAAGGGGTGGCGCTGCTCGTCGGGCAGGTGCCCGAGACGGTCCCAACCGTCGCGCAGGTCTATGCGGGCCACCAGTTCGGCTCGTACTCACCGCGCCTGGGCGACGGCCGCGCGCTGCTGCTCGGCGAGATCGTCGACGCCCAGGGCCGACGCCGGGACCTGCACCTGAAGGGTTCGGGCCGGACGCCGTTCGCTCGCGGTGGCGACGGGCTCGCCGTGATCGGCCCGATGCTGCGCGAATACCTCATTAGCGAGGCAATGCACGGGCTCGGCATCCCCACGACGCGCGCGCTCTCGGTGGTCGCCACCGGCACGCGCGTGTTCAGGGAGCGACCGATGCCCGGGGCGGTGCTCTGCCGGGTCGCCGCCAGCCATCTGCGGGTGGGGACTTTTCAATATGCAGCCGCGACGGGCGGGCCGGAGCAGGTGCGCGCGCTGGCCGACTACGCCATCGCCCGGCATTACCCCGGGGCGGCCGATGCCTGCAACCCATACCTCGACCTGCTCGAGCGTGTGGCCCAGGCCCAGGCCGAGCTCGTCGTGGGATGGATGCTCGTCGGCTTCATCCACGGTGTCATGAACAC
>JAUNUZ010000413.1 GCA_030537915.1 Micrococcales bacterium | reverse complement strand
GGAGCTCTGGGCCAGCAGCCCGACGGTCGATGTCGGTGAGGCGCTCGACTACCTCGCCGGCAGGCGCCGGCTCATGGACTACGGCATCAGCTACCCGAAGGCCTGCGCCGTGCGCACTCCGGAGCAGGTTCCCACAGCCGCTCGGGGCCTGCGGACCCCTTTGGTGCTCAAAGCGGGCTGGCTCGAGCACAAGACCGAGGTCGAGGGCGTCAAGATCGGCCTGGACACCCTTGAGTCGGCCCGCGTGGCTGTCGCGCAGATGTCGAGCCGCCTGGGCGAGGGGGAGTACGTCATCGAGGAGATGGACACCCGCGAGGGGACCATCGAGTTGATCGTCGGAGCCCGTCGGGACGACTCCTTCGGCCCCGTTGTCGTTGTCGGGCTCGGTGGCGTCCATGCCGAGATCTACCGTGACGTCGCGCTCTCGCTCGCGCCGGTGACCCCGGCCGAGGCACGCAGGATGATCGAATCGTTGCGGTGCCTGCCCTTGCTCCAGGGATTCCGCGGGCGACCGGTCGTCGACATCGCGGCAGCGGCCGATGCGGTGGTTGCCGTCTCCCGGCTCTTGGCCGAACAGCCCGACATCCTCGAGTGCGAGATCAACCCGTTGCGGGTCGGACCTCAGGGTGCCCTTGCCGTCGATGCCCTGGTGCTGGCCGGGGCGCCCAAGACCACACAACCCCAGGATTCCCAACCTAAGGAAGTCGCCCGATGATCGCCAAGTCCCCCGTCGAAGAGTTCTCCGGGCTGACCGCCCTTGTCACCGGAGGAGGCTCCGGCATCGGCCGGGCCATCGCCGTGCGTTATGCCGCTGGTGGCGGCAACGTCGTCGTCCTCGGACGCCGGGCGGAGCCGCTTGAGCAAACCGCACAGATGGCGCGGGAGTTCGGTGTCACAGCCGACTTCGTCACCTGCGACGTCCGCGATGCCGACGCGGTCACCGCAGCCGTCGACGGTGTCGTCGAGCAGTTCGGGCGCATCGACGCCCTCGTCAACAACGCGGCAGGCAACTTCATCTGTCCCGCTGAGGAGTTGTCGCCCAACGGCTGGCGGGCCGTGGTCGACATCGTGCTCAACGGCACCTTCTACGGCACCCGGGCAGCCGGCCGGCACATGCTCGAAGCTGGCGGCGGTTCCATCCTCAACGTCATTGCCAGCTACGCCTGGCACGGTCATCCCGGCACGGTCCACAGCGCGGCAGCCAAGGGCGGCATCCTGGCCATGACTCGCACCCTGGCCTCCGAATGGGGCGCTCGTGGAGTCCGCGTCAACTGCATCTCACCGGGCCCGACCGAGACCGAGGGGGCCGGAGCCGCCCTCTGGCCGACCGAGGCTGACCGCGCCCGCGTCCTTGGCAGTGTGCCGGCCGCGCGCTTCACCACGCCTGAAGAGGTTGCGGAGTCCGCGGCCTTCCTGCTAGACCCCAGGCGAGCGGCCTACATCACCGGGGACGTCCTCTCGGTCGACGGTGGACAGTGGCTCGGCAAGGCCGTTTATGCTGACTCGGCGGCAGGATCGCGGTGACCGAGACTGCGTCACGTTGTTGAGGCCTGTCCGGACCATGTTCCGGACATCGACAATGGCCCGGACAGGAGGCAAGTGACGGTGCGCGTTCCCGTGCGGATGACCGGAGGCCAGGCCGTTGTGGCGGCCCTGGCAGCCCAGGGCGTCGAGGTCGTGTTCGGTATCCCGGGCACCCACAACCTCGAGATCTACCGGCACCTCGGCGACGTCGGGCTCCGGCATGTCGGCTCTCGGCACGAACAGGGTGCTGGGTATGCCGCGGACGGCTACGCGCGTACGACGGGCCTCCCGGGCGTGGCGATCGTGACGAGCGGTCCGGCGCTGCTCAATGCGGCCGCTGCGGTGGGGCAGGCGTATTCGGACTCCGTCCCCATTCTCGTCATCTCGCCGGGACTGCCGCTGCGTCACCCCGGGCTCGGTAACGGCATCCTGCACGAGGCGAAGGACCAGGGCGCGGCCATGGCCGCAATCGCGGCCGCGAGCATCCGGGTGACGACCGTTGCGGAAATCCCCGTCGCGCTGGCCCAGGCCTTCGCGATCATGACCTCCGGCCGGCCCAGGCCGGTTCACCTGGAAGTGCCGATCAACGTGCTTGCCGAGTCTGGCGACGTGGTCATCGCCTCGACCGTGCGCAGGGAATTAGCGGCTGCTTCAGCCACGGAGACCGCCGCCGCTGCGGCTCGCTTGGGCGGTGCTGCTGCCCCGGTCCTGCTCATCGGCGGTGGGGCCCGCGCGGCGTCGGTGGAGGTCCGGGCTCTCGCCGAACGGCTCGGCGCCCCGGTCGTCACGACGGCGAACGGCAAGGGCATCCTGCCCGAGGATCACCCACTTGCCCTCGGTGCAGGCATCCACTTGGCGGCGGTCGCCGACCTGGTTGCAGGCGCGGACGTCGTCGTCGCGATCGGAACCGAGCTCGCACCTTCCGACCTGTGGAACGGGCCGCTACCGATCCGGAG
>JAUNUZ010000412.1 GCA_030537915.1 Micrococcales bacterium | reverse complement strand
CGTCATAGAAGAACTCGTAGGGGAATCCGAGCGGGTCCTCGACGCGCACGGAGTCGCCGACGCCCTTCGTGAACCCCCCGGCACGGCGCTCGACGCGGCAGCCGAGCTCCTCGTAGAACGCGACCGCCTTGTCGAGATCTTCGGGCGACCGCACGCGGTAGGCGAACGCGGCGACCGCCGCGACCGGGCCCTGTCGCAGCACGAGGTTGTGGTGGATGAACTCCTCCATCGACCGCAGATAGACGGCGTGCTCGTCCTCTTCCGTGACGACCAGGTCAAGCACATCGACATAGAACTGGCGTGACCGCGCGAGGTCGGTGACGACGATCTCCATGTAGGCACAGCGAAGAATGTCGGGCGGCGTGGCCTCGGGTGTGGGGATCAGGCCGCCGGCGCGGGTCGGGGCGTTCGCAGTGACGACGGGTTCGGGCGAGTCAGGGCTGATGGCATTCATGTGAGCATCCTTGATCTCGTTGGTGTCTGTCGGTGCTTCGTCGTCTCAGCCGTCCTTGGATTCCGCTGCGTCCGCGGTCGCTCCGCGAGGCGAGGCGGGGGCCTTGCCGAAGGTGGGGTTGTGCACCTCGCCGAGTGTGATGTGAACCGCCTGCTGGTCTGTGTAGAAGTCGATCGAGCGGTAGCCCCCCTCATGGCCGAGGCCAGAGGACTTCACCCCGCCGAATGGGGTGCGTAGGTCACGCACGTTGTTCGAGTTCAGCCACACCATGCCTGCCTCAACCGCCTGGGCGAAGTTGTGGGCGCGCTTGAGATGGTTAGTCCAGATGTAGGCAGCCAGGCCGTACTTCACGCCGTTGGCGAGGGCGAGCGCCTCCTCGTCGGTGTCGAAGGGCGTGATCGTGACGACCGGGCCGAAGATCTCTTCCTGGAAGATCCGGGCGTCGGGGGCGACGTCGGCAAACACGGTCGGCGCGACGAAATTTCCCGTCGGGAAGCCCTCGGGGCGGCCGCCGCCGGCGACCAGGCGTCCCTCGGTCTTGCCGAGCTCGACGTAGCTCATGACCTTCTCGTAGTGCTCGGGATGCACGAGCGCACCCACCTCGGTCGCCGGGTCGTGGGGGTAGCCGACCACGACCCGCGAGGCTTGCGCGGCATAGCGCTCCACGAACTCGTCGTAGACCGGGCGCTCGACGAGAATGCGGCTTCCTGCTGTGCAGCGCTCACCGTTGAGCGAGAAGACGCCGAAGACCGTCGCGTTGATCGCAGCCTCGAGGTCGGCGTCGGCGAAGACGACCGCGGGCGACTTTCCGCCGAGTTCCATCGAGAGCCCTTTGAGGTAGGGCGCTGCGTTGCCGAAGATGATCTGACCCGTGCGGCTTTCGCCGGTGAAGGAGATCAGCGGGACGTCCGGGTGCTTGACCAGCGCGTCGCCGGCATCCTCACCGAGCCCGTTGACGAGGTTGAACACGCCAGCGGGCACGCCCGCTTCTTCGAAGATGCCAGCCCACAGTGACGCCGACAGCGGCGTGAACTCTGCCGGCTTGAGCACGACAGTGTTGCCCGTTGCTAGGGCGGGTCCGAGCTTCCACGACTCGAGCATGAATGGCGTGTTCCACGGGGTGATGAGTCCCGCGACGCCGATGGGCTTGCGGTTGACGTAGTTAATCTGCCGGCCGGGCACTTTGTAGGTATCGTCGGCTTGGGCGACAATTAGGTCGGCAAAGAAGCGGAAGTTCTCCGCCGCACGCCGAGCCTGCCCGAGCGCTTGAGAGATTGGTAGGCCGGAGTCGAACGATTCCAGTTCGGCGAGCCGGGCGTCGCGAGATTCGACGATGTCAGCGATCTTGTGAAGCACCCGCGAGCGCTGGCGCGGAAGCATCCGCGGCCACGGCCCGTCATCGAAGGCACGCTTGGCGGCCTCGACTGCGAGGTCGATGTCGGCCTTCTTGCCAGCGGCAGCTTGCAGGTAGGTCTCGTTCGAGACCGGGTCCAGCACGTCGAACGTGTCGCCGTCGGTTGAGTCGACGAATTGGCCATCGATGTAGTGCTGGATGCGGGTGGGTAGATCGGCGGGGACGTGGGGTGAGGTCATCGCGGTGACGTTATCGGTCATCGGTATGTCCTTCAGTGGTTAGGAGGGAATGGAGTTGAGATGGCGGGCGGCAGCGTAGCGTGACCGCCATGTGGCGTTCATCGGGAAGAGGCCGTCGATCGGGTGCCCCGCCGCCACCTGTTCCGCGATCCAGCCGTCTTCGTCTTCTTGCGCGAGGGCCGCCTCGACGACCTCCTCGACGAGGGCCGGAGGAATGACGATGACCCCGTCCCTGTCGCCAACGATGATGTCGCCGGGCTGGACTGTCGTGCCGCCACATCCGATCGTCAAACCATGGTCCCACGGCACGTGCTTGCGGCCGAGGACGGCGGGGTGTGAGCCGTTGGAGAACACCGGCAAGCCCACGGCCGCGACGGCCTGATAATCACGGACGCTGCCGTCAGTGACGATGCCTGCCGCGTCGCGGGCACGGGCCCG
>JAUNUZ010000411.1 GCA_030537915.1 Micrococcales bacterium | reverse complement strand
CTGCGTGTGCGGTGCGTCTGCGTCTGCGCCGGGCAGACCACGCCGAGCGCAGGTCAGCCGACGGCGAGGACCACGGCGTTCGCGGCGGCGGTGATGACGGCTGAGGCGACGTAGGCAGGCACCCGACGATCAAGCTAGGGACATCTGCGGGCTTGGCCGGGCGAGACTGCAGGGGTGAGCACTACACAGCGCACGGTCACGATCGTCGGTGGCGGCATCGGCGGGCTCGCTCTTGCCGCGGCGCTGGATCCCACCCGCTTCGACGTCACGCTGCTCGAGGCCGAGCCGAGTCGGCGAAGCCTCGGCGCCGGAATCGGGCTGTGGCCGGCCGCCCGCCGTGCACTCAGCCGCGTGGGGGCGTGGGGTGATCTCGACGATGAGACGGACGAGGAGCAGGTGGCGGGTTCACTCTTCGACATCCACGGGCGCCGACTCGTGACCGTGGCCGGCCCAGACCTGCTCGTCGTCGAGCGGCCGCGGCTCATGGCGGCGCTCGCGCTGGCCGTGCCCCCGAGCGTTCGGATGCGGGTCGCTCGCGTCGACGACCCCGCCGGGCTCCCCGGTGACCTGGTCGTCGGCGCCGACGGGGTACGTAGCCGGGTGCGGGCCCTCGTCCACCCGCCCGCCGCCGAGCGGGTCGAAGCTGACTACGTCGCGCTCCGCGGGATCGCTGCCCGGGCCGAACCGAGCGATATCGGTGAGTACTGGGGGCCGGGGCGGCTCTTCGGTCTGGCGCCCCTGCGCGATGGCCGCGGGTACTGGTTCACGACGCATCGAAGCGCACTGCGCCCGGAACCGCTGCCGGTGCAGACAGTCCTGGCCGAGGCGCGCGAGCGCTTCGGCGACGCCGCCCCGGTGGCACGGCGGATTCTCGAGCTTGCGCGGGCAGACGACGCTACGAGTGCGACTCGGATGTGGACCGTCCCGGCGATGCCACGCTACGTCCGAGGCCGCTACATCGTCATCGGCGACGCGGCCCACGCGAGCCTGCCTAACCTCGGCCGCGGCGCATGCGATGCAATCCTGGATGCGGTGAGCCTGGCGCGCACCCTCAACGGCGGCGGTCGGCTTGCGACCTGGCAGGCCCGACGCCTCCCGGTGACCCAAGCCGCCCGGGTCACCGCGAGCGGGATCATGCGGTTCGCCCTGCTCGACCGCGGGCACGAGGCCCGAGACCGGACGGTGGCCGCCCTCGGCCGGGTGGGCCGAGCACGCTGAGCGATGCGGCGACGCTCACCCCCGGACGGCCGCCGCATCACCTCGCGCCCTTTGCACCTAGCAGCCAGCCTCGCACAGACTTCTTTGGTTTCGGCGGGGCGCCCAGCACACCCATCGCGTAGAATGCGTGACGGTGCGCCGGGAAGTCTGGTCGGCAATGTTCGTTCCCGACCCCGAAGGACGTGACCACACATGCCAGATCCCCTGCGCTGGCGTTTGCTCTCGAAAAGTTCGCGCAGCGAAAGCACCCGCATCGCCGAAATCCTGCGCAAGGAGACCGTCGGCGGCGCCCTCCTCCTGGGCGCCGCGGTCCTGGCTCTGGTCTGGATCAACTCCCCCGCCGGGCCCAGCTATGAGGCGCTACGCGGCTATCGGGTCGGCCCGTCTGCGCTGCACCTGGACCTGACGCTGGGCACCTGGGCCGCGGACGGCCTGCTCGCGGTATTCTTCTTCGTCGTCGGACTGGAGCTCAAGCGGGAGTTCGTCGCCGGTGACTTGCGCGACCCGGCGCGGGCTGCGGTGCCGATCGTGGCCGCGCTGGGTGGCGTGCTCGTTCCGGCGCTCATCTACATCCTGTGCACCCGTAACGATCCGGTGGCAATGCGGGGCTGGGCGATCCCCACGGCGACCGACATCGCCTTCGCGCTGGCCGTGCTGGCAATCATCGCCACCCACCTCCCGTCGGGACTGCGCACTTTCCTCCTGACCCTGGCCGTCGTGGACGATCTCGTGGCGGTGACGATCATCGCGCTGTTCTACACCGAGGACCTACGCGTCTTGCCTCTGCTCGGGGCGCTCATCCCGCTGGGGCTGTTCGCGGTGGCGACGCACCGCGGGATCCGGGCCTGGTGGGTGCTCGTTCCGCTGGCGGGCCTCACCTGGGTGTTGATGCACGCGTCGGGAATTCACGCGACGGTCGCCGGGGTGCTCCTCGGCTTCGCCGTCCCCGTCCTCGCCTCGGGTGGGCCGGGCAGGCCTCGACCACCGCTGGCCGAGCACTTCGAGCACCGTATCCGGCCCCTCTCGGCGGGGGTTGCTGTGCCGATCTTCGCCTTCTTCGCCGCCGGGGTTCACGTCGGCGGCGTTACCGGCCTCACCGAGTCGTTGGCCGACCCGATCGCGATCGGCATCGTCGCGGGCCTGGTCCTCGGCAAGCCGATCGGCATCGTCGCCGCGTCGTGGCTGACGGCGCGGTTCACCCGAGCCGAGCTCGACGAAGAGCTGGGCTGGCTCGACGTCCTTGGGGTCTCTATGCTCGGAGGGATCGGCT
>JAUNUZ010000410.1 GCA_030537915.1 Micrococcales bacterium | reverse complement strand
ACCGCGGTCACCGCCGAGAACCTCGAGGACGTCATGGAGGGAATGGGCGAGGACGAGGAGTCCGAGCCCGCCATGGGTGTAGGCCGAGTCGACCAGTTCACGTGGAAGGGTCTGCTCGATTTCACGACCTGCACCGAGTGCGGTCGCTGCCAGAGCCAGTGCCCGGCCTGGAACACCGATAAGCCACTGTCGCCGAAGCTGCTCATGATGACACTGCGCGACAACGCGCACGCCCAAGCCCCCTACCTGCTGGCCACGGCGGGCGCGAAGGCCAATGTGGCACAAGACATCCGGCAGCTGGTCGATGTGCCGCTCGTCGGCCCCACCGGCTACTCCCAGGACGCCCCGCTGGAGGCCTACACGGCGTTGGGCCCCGACGCCGTCGTGGACGACGACGTGCTGTGGGCGTGTACCGCCTGCGGCGCGTGCGTGGAGCAGTGCCCGGTCGACATCGAGCACGTCGACGCGATCGTCGACATGCGTCGACACAAGGTGCTCATCGAGTCGGCCTTCCCCACCGAGCTCGGCGGCCTTTTCAAGAACCTCGAGAGCCGGCAGAACCCGTGGGGCATGGCGTCCAAGCTGCGGTTGGATTGGGCGAAGGGGCTGCCCTTCGACGTCCCGATCGTCGGCTCCGACGTGGAGTCCCTGGACGAGGTCGACTATCTCTTCTGGGTCGGATGCGCCGGCGCCTACGAGGACCGGGCCAAGAAGACGACGCGTGCTGTGGCGGAGCTGCTGCACACCGCCGGGGTGTCCTTCGCCGTGCTCGGTGAGGGCGAGGCGTGCACGGGTGACGCCGCGCGCCGGGCAGGCAACGAGATCCTCTACCAGATGCTCGCTGCGCAGAACGTCGAGACCCTGCGCGAAGCCGGCGCGACGAAGATCGTCGTCACGTGCGCCCACTGCTTCAACACGATCCGCAACGAATACCCGCAGATCGGTGGCCAGTTCGAGGTCGTGCACCACACGCAACTGCTCAACCGGCTCGTGCTTGACAAGCGGCTCGTGCCGGTGGCCCGCCCCGGTGAGGCATCGAGCAAGGACGTCGCGTCAACGGCGACGAGCGTCACCTACCACGATCCCTGCTACCTCGGGCGTCACAACAACGTCTACGCGCCGCCGCGTGAGCTGCTCGGCGCGCTGCCAGGCGTGGAGCTGCGCGAGATGCCGCGCCACGGCGAGAAGTCCTTCTGCTGCGGCGCCGGTGGCGCGCGGATGTGGATGGAGGAGAAGCTCGGCACCCGGATCAACGAGAATCGGGCGGCTGAGGCCGTCGCGACCGGAGCCGGCCGCATCGCCATCGGCTGCCCGTTCTGCCGGGTCATGCTCTCGGATGGCCTGACTGCCCAGCAGGCGGCAGGGACCGCATCTAGTGACGTCGAGGTCGTCGACGTCGCCCAGATGCTTCTCGCCGCGGTGCGACAAGTAGATCCGGCACCCGTCGGGCAGAAGCCGGGCGGAGCACCCGCGGTGGGTGAACGAGCGACCGCATCCGCGGCGGCTCCCCCAGCGGTCAGCGCGACCGCCGTGACTGACCGCCCGAGCGAGACTGCCCCTGCGGCCCCGGCACAGCGGCCGACCGTCGCGCAGACCCCCGCTGCCGCGGCCCCCGCACCTACCTCGACTCCCGCTACGACTTCACCCGGCCCCGCCAAGGCCGCGGGCGCAGCCGTGTCCGCCTCCGATGCCCTCGCCGCCATGCAAGCCCAAACCAAGGGTGCACCAGCGCAGGACTCGGCTCCGCCTGCGCCGGCCAAACCTGCCGGTAAGGCCGTCAGCGCGAGCGATGCGCTCGCCGCGATGCAAGCCCAGGGCTCCGGTGCAACTCCCGCGAAGGCGACGACGGAGCCGCCCGGTGCCGCGGCGATCCCGGCCAAGCCTGCCGGCGGTAAGCTCTCCGCCGGTGACGCCCTCGCCGCGATGAAGGCTCAGGCCGCGGTCGGTACGGCCGTCACGCAGCCCGCACCGACCGCACCAACCAGCGGGGCAACGCCTGCGAAGACCCCACCGGCCAAGCCGACCGGCAAGATGTCCGCGAGTGATGCGCTTGCGGCCATGCAAGCCCCGGCAGTCGGCAACGCCCCGGCCGCGGAGGGGGCCACCGAGAAGGCCGCAGCAGCCCCACCTGCCGCCGCCGCGCCGGCCAAGCCGAGCGGCAAGATGAGCGCCTCCGATGCCCTCGCGGCCATGAAGGCTCAAACCGCCGGTAGTGCGGCCTCGCCGGAGCAGCCGGTGAAGAAGCCCGAAGAGGCACCCACCGTCGCAACGCCGCCGGCTGTCGCACCTCCGGCGGACGTCTCAGCCGACCTCACAGCACAGGACGCGCCCGCGGCCGCGGCCTCACCTGCGGGGGCGCCGACGGGGCGTATGAGCGCAAGCGATGCGCTCGCCGCGCTGCTGGCTCGGACCACCGCAGTTCCAGCCCAACCGTCGCAGCTGCAGACGCCGCAGCCGGGGGCCGAGCCGGTTGCGGCGCCCGAGCCGGCACCTG
>JAUNUZ010000409.1 GCA_030537915.1 Micrococcales bacterium | reverse complement strand
CGCGCAGCGCGAGCTGGCAGTCGTGCACGTCGATGCCTAGGTGGTGGCTGGTGCCGTGGACCATCCAGCGGCGGTGCCACTGGCCTTCCTTTGCCAGGCTCTGCTCGACGTCGACGCCGTCGGGCAGCAACCCCCAGTCGAAGATGCGCTCGGCGATGACGCGGATCGCCGCGGCGTGGACGTCCTTGAAGGTGCTGCCGGGGCGGCACGCCGCGATCCCCGCACACTGGGCGTCGTAGACCGCGTCGTAGACGCGCCGTTGCACCTCGGTGAACCGGCCGTCGACCGGCAACGTGCGCGTGACATCGGCGGTGAAGAGCGAGTCGACCTCGACGCCGGCATCGATGAGGACGAGGTCTCCGGAGCGGACGCCGCCGGTGTTCTTGATCCAGTGCAGCGTGTTCGCGTGGTCGCCCGCAGCGCAGATGGAGTCGTAGCCCACCCCGTTGCCGGCATGGCGGGCATGCAGCCCGAAGATCCCCTCGATCCAGCGCTCCCCGCGGTCACGTGCGGCGGCCGCAGGTAGTTCGGCGGCGACCGCCTCGAAGGCAGTGGCGGTCGCGGCGCAGGCCAGGCGCATCTGGTCGACTTCCCAGTCGTCCTTGATCATCCGCAGCGTGGACAGTGTGCGCCCTAGGACAGCGTCGAGCTCGACGGCCTCCTCCTGGCTCTCCACAGATTGGACGAGACCGCTCGTGGAGCGCACCTCCTCGACCATGGCGGTCACCTCGACATCCGCGTCGCGGACGATGCGCAGTTGGACAAGACCGGCGTCCTTGCCCACGGCGTCCTTGAGCCCCTCCAGCGGCCGCGTCGTCATACCGAGCTCAGCGGACATCGACTCCAGGGTCGGGCGCATCCCGACCCAGAACTCCCCAACGCGCGAGTCTGCGAAGAACTCCTCCGAGTCGCGATCCGCCAGGGGGCGAAAGAAGAGGATCGCCTCGTGGCCGCCCTGCCCACCCTCTGACTGTTCGACGCGTGGCTCGAGGACGAGGACGGCGTCCGGTTCGCGATCGGTGCCCAGGCCGGTCAGATGGGCGAACGCGGAGTGGGGCCGGAACTGGTAGTCACAGTCGTTACTGCGGACCTTCAGGCCACCCGCGGGGATGACGAGCCGTTCCCCGGGGAAAGCCGCGCTGACGGCCTCGCGGCGGGTGGCGGCGGCGGCCGCGGCCTGCGACCGCTCTGGGAGGCTCGTCTCGCGCGGCGCCCAGCCCGAGGCGATGAACGCCTGGTAGTTCTCGGAGGTCGGCTTGCTGCGGTGGTCTGCCTTGGCTTGCTTTTCGCTCACCCGGCCCATGCGTGCATGCCCGCCGCGCCGGTCGGGAGAGGTCGCACAGATTGGATGGGGCACGGCAGGCCGGGCGGCTTGCTCCGGCCGCAGCCCCCGTCGCACAGTTGATGCCGTGCCTGCCCTGCCCCAGCGTCGCCGCAAACCCGCCAACCGCGTTGCGCCGACGGCGCTGGCCTCGACGCCGTTGACCGCACCGTTGACGGCGCCGCTGACGACGGTCTCGGCGGGGACGACGGAGCAGGGCACGGTCGGGCCCGAGGTCATGGCCAAGACCCCGAAGCTGTCGTGGCGCGACCGGGCTCAACGCGCGGTCGTCGCGGGTAGCGCGCCCACGTGGAGCCTGGACCTACGGGCTATCGCGGACGGGGTCGAGGTCAAACGCTCACGAGCCGTCATCGACCTCGCCATGCGCGTCGCGGAGGCGCTCCTGTCGACGGGCGCGCCGGCGGCCGATGTCACGGCGACCGTGCTGCGCCTCACAGACGCCTACGGGCTTCGCTCGGTGCACGTCGACGTGACGTTCGCCTCGATCGCTGTGTCCCACCACCGCGGCGCCGACGACCCCGTGACGATCATCCGCACGGTGCGCGTCCGCTCGGCCGATTACGCCCGGCTCGCGCGGCTGCAGGAACTCGTCACCTCCCTCGAGGCAGATCCGGGCGACATCGCGCAGGCTCGCGAACGGTTCGATGTCATCGCCGGAATGCCCCACCCCTACCGCCGATCGGTCGTCACGGTCGCGACCGCTCTGCTCGGGTTGGGTGTCTGCGTGCTGCTGGACGGCTCGTTCGCGGAGGTCGTCATCTCCCTCTTCAACGCGATCATCGTCGACCGGGTGCAGTTGTGGCTGGCCAGGCACCGACTGCCCGCGTTCTTCAGCCAGATGGTCGGCGGTGCGATCCCGACCGTGGGCGCGATCCTCCTTATCTGGGCCCGGACGAACAATGTGCCGGGACTGGCGAACGTGTCCGCCTCGGCCGTCGTCGCGACGGGAATCGTCGTCCTCCTGGCGGGGTTGTCGGTGGTCGGTGCGGCGCAGGACGCGATCGATGGGTACTACGTGACGGCGGGCGCGCGGACCTTCGAGGTCTTCGTCCTCACGTTCGGAATCATCGTCGGCGTGCTCATCGTGCTGACCGTCAGCCAGGCGGTGGGTGCGCCGACCTACCTGGCGCCGTATTCGCGGCTGACGGGTGACTTC
>JAUNUZ010000408.1 GCA_030537915.1 Micrococcales bacterium | reverse complement strand
AGGATCGGTGTAGGCAACGCGACCCCAGCTGATCGAGGGGGCACGCACCTTGTAGGAGGCCACCTCGACGTTGAAGCCGAGCGCCTCGAGCCGCCGCGTGGCCGACCCCTCGCTGCGCCCGACGACGTCCGGTACCGCGTTGTTGGCGTTGTCGGCGTTGTCGGACGAGCCGTCCCGGATGATCTTGAAGTTCTCCTGGGGCAGGCCCTTGCTCGTCAACACGATCGCCTTCTCCCACAGCGGGCCTGCGATCGTCGCGCCGTAGATCCCACGCATCGGGCTCGGCTTGACCGGCGTGCCGACCCAAACGGCGGCGGACCGCTGCGGCGTGTAGCCCGCGAACCACGTCTGCATGCTCGCGTCGGACGTCCCGGTCTTACCGGCCGCAGGCCGGCCACCGGGCAAGCCGATCCCCTTGCCCGTGCCCTGGGTGAGCACCGTCTGCAGGATCTTCGTCGTGCGGTAGGCGACGACGGGATCGATGACCTGCTTGCAGTTGCCGTTGGACACCGCGTAGGTCTTGGAGTCGAAGGAGGTCACCTTCGTGACAGGCACCGGCTCGCAGTACTTGCCACCCGCCGCGAGCGTCGCATACGACGAGGCCACCGCGAGCGGCGAGGCGAGGTCGGCGCCGAGGATGACGGCCGCCATACCGGATTCGCCGTACTCGCCGCCAGAGGCAGTGTGCAGGCCCATCTTCTTCATCGTCTCGCGCTCCTTGCAGACCCCGACCATCGAGGCGAGCTGGAGGAAGGCGGTGTTGACGGACATGGCGGTTGCGTGCTGCAGCGTCATGCTGCCGTGTTCGTTGCTCTCCGCGTTGAAGGGCGCGTAGGACGTTCCGCGGTAGCCGCAATCATTGCCCTTGAGGCGGCCGGCGGAGTAGCGGGTGCCGTCCGGCGGGGCCTGGATGTTGCTGGCGCCGGACATGCCCTGCTCCAGCGCCGTGACGACGCCGAACATCTTTGCCGTCGAGCCGATCTGGAAACCGCCCGAACCTCCGTACTTGGCATCGACGCTCCAGTTGATCGACGTTTTGCCGAAGGGATTCTTCTGGTCCGTCGAGTACTTGGTGTTCTGCGCGAGAGCGATGACCTTGCCCGTACCCGGCTCGACGACGGCAGCCGCGGCGCCGCGCCGGCGAGCGTTGCCGATCGGCACGCGTGCGTCCAGAGAGTCCTTGACCTGCTGGCTGAGCTTGGGGTCGAAGGTCGTCTGGATCCGCAGGCCGCCGCGGTAGATTCGCTTCTCACGCTCCGCAGGGGTCGCGCCGAGCGACGGCTGCTCCATGAGCCAGGCCTTGACGTAATCGCAGAAGTAGGGATCGCGCGACGCCGGGCAGGAGGCCTTGCCGCGCATCGGATTGAGCTCGATGTCCGTCGCGACCGCCTTTTGTGCGGCGGCCCGGTTGATGAAGCCCGTCGCCTGCATGCGCGCGATGACGTCGTTGCGCCGCGCCTTGGCCTTGTCGGGGTAGTTGAAGGGGTCGGTCGCGGTGGGGCGCTGGGCCATGCCGGCGATCATCGCCGCCTGCGGCAGGGTCAACTTCGCCGCCGTCACCCCGAAGTAGCGGCGTGCGGCTGCCTCGACGCCATAGGCGCCCGCGCCGTAGTAGACGAGGTTGAGGTAACCCTCGAGCACCTGCTTCTTGCTCAGCTTCTTCTCCAGCTCGATCGCGTACTTGGCTTCTTGCATCTTGCGGACGATGCCGGGAATGCCGCCGCGCGCCTGCGCGGCCTCGGCCCCGGCGGTGTCGCCAGCCTTGAGCTTGGAGTAGACCTGCGTCTGTTTGACGAACTGCTGGGTGATCGTCGAGGCGCCCTGCTTGTCGCCCTGCATGGTCTGTACGACGGCGCGCAGGATGCCGCGTGCGTCGACACCCCCGTGCTCGTAGAAGCGGTTGTCCTCGATCGCGATCTGCGCGTCCTGCATGACCGGGGCGATCTTGCTCAGGGGCACGACCGTGCGGTTCTCCTCGTAGAGGGTGGCGATGACGCTGCCGTCCAAGGCGAGCATTTGCGTCTGTTGCGCCATGGGCGACGCGGTGAACTCCGCGGGCAGCGCATCGAAGGTGCCCACCGCCTCCTTCGCCGTCAGACCGGCTAGCCCGACGACCGGCACGAAGATCCCCGCACCGAGAAGACCGGCCACCATCGAGAGGGCGACGAAGGCGCCCAGGAGACTGAACGCTTGCGTCAAGCCCTGGCTCCGCTGCGGAGCCGCAGTCGCGGCGCCGGCACCTGCCCGGGAGGACATGGTGTAGTAACCGGAGGAGTCGCCCTCGCCCGAGACCGTCGGGTCGCCGGACGATCCCGTGGGGCCGGGGGGGTCCGAGACTGGTGGCGTCATAGCGGCCAGCGTAAACCGACAGTCTGACAACAACCCTGCGGGCGCCGCGCGCCGGTCCGAAACCCGAGGTCGGCCGCGCGCACACAGCCCCTGCTCGCAATCTCGGGCGGCGCGGCAGCAGGTCGGGGCGACCTCCCACCGGTGCATCCAGAACGGCCGCGGGATGCCG
>JAUNUZ010000407.1 GCA_030537915.1 Micrococcales bacterium | reverse complement strand
CGAGCATGACCAGGCCGATGAGCAGGGTCCGCGGTTCCAGCCATGCGCCCCGGGCGGACAACCTCGCTGGCGAGGGCGTGCTGGTGGTGGCCGCATCCGGGTTCGCCACCGGGTTCGCCGCGTCGTCGGGGGCGTCGCCTACCTCCCACGAACGCGGCAGGAAGTTGCGGGTGGCGAACGCCAGGAGCGCGCCGAGCAGTGCGACCATCGCCGCGAAGTGCACGACGAAGGGGACGTGCGCGGCGATGAGCCCCGCGCCGACGAGGGCGGCCAGCACGGCGCCGAGGCTGAAGCCGGCGTGGAAGCGGGGCATGATGTTGCGGCGCAGATGGTGCTCGACGGCCGCGCCCTCGAGGTTCATCGCGACATCCCACTGGCCGATGCCCGCGAGCGTGACGAAGAGCGCGATCGCGGTGAATGCGTAGGAGTGCGCCAGCCCCGCGGCGGCCCCGGCGGTGCAGAGGCCGGCGAGGGACAGCCCCCCGCCGACGAGGACCGTGGCGCGAGTACCGATCCGCGAGGACACCCAGCCGGCCAGGGGCAGGCCGACGAGCGATCCGGCCGCGCCGAAGAGCAGCAGGAGCCCCAGGTCGCCGGGGGTCAGCTCGAGTGCGGTCCGCACGTCCGGGATCCGGCTCGCCCACGTCGCGAACGTCCAACCGTTGAGGATGAAGGCGATCGACGTCGCCACCTTGGCTCGCTGCACCGTGCTCTCGCGGGCATTCATCTCGCGATCCTGGGTCCAGGTCACCACTGCTGTCCTTTGCGTCGTCGTATTGCGCTGTGCTGGATGGCTCGCCACCCGACCTGTCGTGTCACCGGGTCTAGCCGAGATCCGATGCTGTGGCGCGGGTATCTGCGTCGAAACTCAGCCCTTGACGGGTGTGTCGAAACGATTCGATACGCAGCCACCATGGTCGAGCCGTCGTGAGCCCGGGTCAAACCTGGCCCACGATCTGGGCGCGGCCCGCTGCGTAGGCTGTTTGGCATGACTCTGCGGATCGGATACAAGGCCTCCTGCGAGCAGTTCGGCCCCGGTGAGCTGGCCGGTTACGCCATCCGGGCGGAGCAGCTCGGATTCGACAGCGCATTCATCGCCGATCACTTCCAGCCGTGGCGGCACACGGGCGGCCATGCGCCGGCATCGATCCCGTGGCTCGCCGAGGTCGCCGCCCGCACCGACCGGATCGTCCTCGGCACGTCCGTGCTGACGCCGACCTTTCGCTACAACCCGGCGGTCATCGCGCAGTCGTTCGCGACGATGGCCTGCCTGCACCCGGGGCGATTCATCCTCGGGGTCGGCACCGGCGAAGCGCTCAACGAGGTGGCCGTGGGTTCGGTGCAGGGGGGCTGGCCCGAGTTCAAGGAGCGATTCGCGCGGTTACGCGAGGCTGTCGAGGTGATCCGGGGCTTGTGGACGACCCAGCGCTTCGACTTCGAGGGCGAGTACTACCGCACGAGCGGGGCGACGATCTACGATCGCCCGGACGAACCGGTCCCGGTCTACATCGCCGCGGGTGGGCCGCTCGTCGCGCGGTACGCGGGCCGCAAGGGGGACGGATTCATCTGCACCTCGGGCAAGGGGCGTGAGCTGTACGAGGACAAGCTTCTGCCCGCGGTAGCGCAGGGGCTGACCAGGGTGGGCCGCAGCGAGGGTGACATCGACCGGATGATCGAGATCAAGCTCTCCTACGATCGCGATCCGGAGCTCGCGCTGGAGAACACCCGCTTCTGGGCGCCGCTGTCGCTGAGTGCCGAGCAGAAGCACTCCCTGCCCGACCCGGCCGCGGTGGAGGCATTCGCGGACGCGCTGCCGATCCAGGAGGTCGCCAAACGCTGGATAGTCGCCTCCACACCGCAGCAGGCCCTCGAACAGGTCCGCGTCTACACCGATCTCGGCTTCGACCATCTCGTCTTCCACGGCCCTGGCCACGACCAGGAGCGTTTCCTGTCCGCGTTCGCGCAAGACGTCCTGCCAGGTCTTCGGGAGCTGTCCTGAGTACTTCGCCAGTCGTGTTGCGAGTCCGTGACCGGGAGTTCGGCCCGCAGGCCCGCCTCGTCATGGGGATCGTCAACCGGACTCCGGACTCGTTCTACGACGGTGGCTCGACGTTCGAGCTGGCGGCCGCGTGCGAGCGGGTCGACGCGGTCGTCGCACAGGGCGCGGACATCGTCGACATCGGTGGCGTCAAGGCCGGGGTGGGGCCGGAGGTGAGCGCGCAACAGGAGATCGAGCGCGTCCTGGACGTCGTCGTCTATACCCGGCGAGCCCATCCGGACGTGCTGATCAGCATCGATACCTGGCGCGCGACGGTCGCCGACGCGGTGTGTGCGGCGGGGGCGGACATCGTGAACGATCCCTGGGGCGGGCCGGACCCACTACTGCCCCAGGTAGCGGCACGGCACGGCGCGACGCTCGTCGTGGCCCACGCGGGCGGGATGGCACCGCGGCAGGACCCGTCGGGGGCGGCCTTCGAAAACGTCGTCGCCGATGTGCTCGGCGTGACGCAGGCGCTGGCG
>JAUNUZ010000406.1 GCA_030537915.1 Micrococcales bacterium | reverse complement strand
AGCACGTACCTTGGGCGATCAGGTGCGCCGCAGGGCGGCAGATACCCGGCGGCCAGTAACGGTGCTGCCGCCGTCGGCCGTGGGCGCCAGACGCCTCAGGCGTGGCGCGCGGTGGTTGCGGGGATCCTAGGGCTGGCGGTCGTCGGCGCAGCCTCGGCGAGTACGTCCGCGCAGCAGAGCAGCTCGGTTCAGCGCTCTGGTGCAGCTCATCCTGCCCTCGGTCTTGCGGCCTCGGAATCCCTCCCGTCCAGCGCGCAGCCGAACCCCGATTCCGGCGACACCCTGGACGCGCATTCTGCCCAGGCACGCCGCGCCGCGCCGGATGTCGCCGGCGCCGAACTAGCCGCTGCCGACGCGCGGGCCCGTGCCCAGCAGACCGCGGCTCGGGCCAAGGCCGCAGCGCAGGCCCGCACGAAGAGCACGGCAAGCCGCAGCCGTATCCGGGCCGCGGCCAAGGCGCCCGCCGCGGTGCCGGCGTTGGGGCCGATCGCCACCCTCTCGCGCACGCCCACGGCCCGCAGCACTCGGATCACGCGCGTCGCGGCGCGCGCATTCCCGGACTTCACGCAGTTCACCTGGGTGGGCCCGGTCAGCGGGACGCACCAGACGAGTGGCTTCGGTCAGCGGTGGGGGCGCCTGCACGCGGGGCTCGACTTCGCAGGTCCGGTCGGGACGCGACTGCGGTCCATGTCCAGTGGCGTCGTCACCTTCGCCGGCCAGCAGGGCGGCTACGGCAACAAGGTCGAGTTGCTCATGTGGGACGGTTCCCTCGCCTACTACGGCCACCTGGATTCCATCGCAGTCAAAAGTGGCCAGAAGGTCGCGCCCGGGCAGCTCATCGGTCGGCTCGGCAACACCGGGCACTCGACCGGCCCCCACGTGCACATCGAGGTGCACCCCAGCGGCGCCAACCCGATCGACCCGTGGCCCTGGCTCGTGGCCCGCGGCGTCCTGCCGCGCAACGTTCCGCGCACCTGAAGCGCTAGAGCTTGACCACCGGGGCGTAGCGCAGCAGCAGCCGCTTGACCTGGTCCCCGCCGAAGTCCACGTGCGCCATCGCGCGTTCTCCCTCGCCCTCGACCCGCACGACCTTGCCGAGCCCAAAACTGTCGTGCGTGACACGATCGCCCGGCTTGAGGTGGATGACCGGCCGGTTCCCCGGTGACCTGACCCCGGGTCGGGCGGCCAACGTCGCGACGGCCGGCGCGCGGGATGTGCTGACCGGTCGCGGCGCTTCTCTCGTCGAGGAAGCGCGAGGGCGGCGCATACTGCGGCTGGCCCCAGGCCGAGCGTACGACCGCACGCGAGACGTGCAGCCGCTCCCGGGCGCGGGTGATGCCGACGTAGGCGAGGCGGCGCTCCTCCTCGAGCTCGCCGGAGTCGCCGAGCGCGCGCATGTGCGGAAACGTGCCGTCTTCCATGCCGAGCAGGAAGACGACGGGGAATTCCAACCCCTTGGCCGTGTGCAGGGTCATCAACGTCACAACCCCGTCATCGTTGCCCTCCTCGGGGATCTCGTCGGCGTCTGCCACGAGCGAGACCCGCTCGAGGAAGTCATTGAGCGCGCTTTCGCCGTCGAGGCTCTCCCCCGCCTCGATGAGGCTCGCGTCGAATTCCCTGGCGACCGCTAGCAATTCCTTGAGGTTGTCCAGCCGGGTCTCGTCCTGCGGGTCGTGGCTGGCGCGCAGCTGCGCCACATAGCCGGTCTGCTCGAGGATTGCCTCCAGCAGGCCGCCGACGCCGCTGCCGCCCTCGTGCACGACTCGCAGGGCTTCCAGCAGGCCGGTGAAGGAGCGGATCGCCGTCACCGACCGGGTGGCGATGCCGGGTGCATCCGCCGGGGTGGCCAGGGCTTGCACGAACGCGATGCGATCTCGCTCGGCGAGATCGGCGATGCAGGCCTGGGCGCGGTCGCCGATCCCGCGCTTGGGCACGTTGAGGATGCGACGCAGGTTGACGAAGTCCGCGGGATTGGCGATCACCCGCAGATAGGCGAGCGCGTCCTTGACCTCCCGTCGCTCGTAGAAACGGGTGCCGCCGACGACCTTGTACGGCAAGCCGACCCGGACGAAGACCTCCTCGACGGCCCGGGACATCGCGTTGGTCCGATAGAAGACGGCAACATCCTTGGGCTTGACCCCGTGCGCGTCGGCCAGATCGTCGATGCGGCGCGCCACGAAGGCGGCCTCGTCGTGCTCGGTGTCGGCGACGTAGCCGACGATCGGGCTCCCCTGTCCGCCGGCCGACCAGAGGTTCTTGGGGCGGCGCGCGGAGTTCTTGGCGATGACGCTATTGGCGGCCTGGAGGATCGTTTGGGTGGAGCGGTAGTTCTGCTCGAGCAGGATCGTGCGCGCGTCCGGATAGTCCGTCTCGAATTCGGCGATGTTGCGGATCGTCGCCCCCCGGAAGGCATAGATCGACTGGTCGGCATCGCCGACGACGACGAGCTCGGCCGGCGGCACGTCGGGTTGCCCGGCCGGCACGTCGATCTGCGCTGACAGCTCCCTGACCAGCACATATT
>JAUNUZ010000405.1 GCA_030537915.1 Micrococcales bacterium | reverse complement strand
GGCCGTCCTGCTCACTGGCAGCGCCGACTCCCTGGACGGGGACGAGATCGTCGACAAGGGCGGTCGCGTACCGCTCCTGTGGTTCCAGCACACGGACGCGCACGACGCCCCCGGCCAGCGCTTCCACCTCGACCTGTGGGTACCGCACGACACCGCCCAGGACCGCATCGATGCCGCCATCGCTGCCGGTGGGCGTCTCGTCAGCGACGAGCATTCGCCCGCCTTCGTCGTGCTGGCCGACCCCGAAGGCAATCGGGTCTGCGTCTGCACGTGCCGGGAGCGCTGAAGGCCCCAAGTCCCAACCCACGACTGTCGCGGTAGCCGGGCTGCACCCAGCGCCGGCACTGGACGGCACCGTGATCGGGGCCGTGAGGCGGGCGGTACCAACCGTCGGGCTCGGTGCAAGATGAAAGCGCCGGATGGAAGTAAGCTGGGCGGCGTGCATCGCACGGTGCAGTGCATGCGGCGAGCTGAGGGTGGGCGATGGGCAAGCAGCAGGTGTGGGCCGACGTCGCACAGGTCGTCCTGGCGAAAGCCAGCGGGCTGGAGAAGGGGGTCAATTCCGTCGTGCGGCCGATCGGGCTGGCGTCGGCGCACTGGTTCGTGCTGCACCAGCTGATGCGGACCGAATCCGCGACGATGAGTGAGCTGAGCGTCGCGACGGGCACCCCGGCCCCCACGATGACAAGACTGGTCGACAAGCTCATCGAGCACTCCTACGTTTATCGGGCCGTTGACGGCGACGATCGCCGCCGGACCCTGGTCCGCATCTCGCCGCGGGGACGCGACCTCGTGCGCGAGTGGTCACCCGCCGTCAGCCATGCGCTCGGGGAGCAGCTGGAGGGGCTCAGCGATTGGGAGTTGCTGGCGATGCAGCAGGTGCTCAAGGGTTGAGGTATTTCTGAACGGAAGTAGCCTTTCGCGACGTCCAATGTGCTGCAGGCGCCGCACCGAGGCCGGGACGGAGGACCGAGCGCAGGCCCCCCGGTCGAGCCTGTCCCCTGGTGTTTCGCTATCGGCCGGAGGATCTGGCGGGCTGCACAGCAGTTGAAGCCGATGCCCCCTGCGGGTGCTCACCTGACCCCGTGCGGTCGAATCATCTGGGGCGTGGCTTGAGCGTTCGGCGCCGAGCGACCGGGGCGACCTGCAGGACGCCTGGGCGTGTGACCCGCCAGCCCCGGTCGCGTCGGTCTCCGGTCCCGTGTTGACTGTGGGTGCCAGGCACCCGGGTCGTCTCATCGTGACCTCAGCCGGCGTCACGCCGGCCCGGGGCGAGGAGGAAACGTCGCATGAATCTCGCCGATCAGCTCGTCGGACAGCTCCAGGCCGCGGGGGTGCGGCGCATCTACGGGATCGTCGGGGACAGCCTCAACCCCGTCGTCGACGCCGTGCGGCGCACCGGTGGCTCCGCCAACGACGGGATCGACTGGATCCACGTCCGGCACGAAGAGACCGCCGCGTTCGCGGCCGCCGCCGATGCCCAGCTCACCGGTCGGCTCGCTGTCTGCGCGGGATCGTGCGGCCCGGGCAATCTTCATCTCATCAACGGCCTCTACGACGCGAACCGCACGGGGGCGCCGGTGCTCGCGATCGCGAGCCACGTCCCCAGCGCTCAGATCGGCCAGTCCTTCTTCCAGGAGACCCACCCCGACCGGCTCTTCGTCGAGTGCTCCGTCTACAGCGAGCTGATCAGCACCCCCGCCCAGGCACCCCGCGTCGTCCACTCGGCCATCACACACGCCCTCGCCGTCCCAGGCGTTGCGGTCGTGACCCTGCCGGGTGACGTCGCCGGTCAGGAGGCAAGCTCGGCGGCTCCCCGCTACGTGCCCGCCCTGCGCGGCATCCTGCAGCCCTCGGCGGAGGCGGTCCAGCTCGCGGCCGACGCCATCGACGGCTCGGACTGCGTCGCGATCTTCGTCGGTGCGGGCGCAGCAGGGGCGCACGACGCGCTGATCGCCTTCGCCGATCGCATCGCCGCGCCGATCGGCCATAGCCTGCGCGGCAAGGAGTGGGCGCAATACGACAACCCGTTCGATGTGGGGATGACCGGACTGCTCGGATACGGCGCGGCGGCGGCCGGCATCTCCGACGCAGAGGTGCTGCTGATGCTTGGCACCGACTTCCCCTACGACCAGTTCCTACCCGACGGGCCGACCACGATTCAGGTCGACCGCCGCCCCGAGGTGCTCGGGCGCCGCACGAGTGTCGCCATCCCCGTGCAGTCGGACGTCCTGCCGTTCCTGCTGGCTGTGGGTCAGCGGGTCGAGCCCAAAGCCGGCCGGCGGTCGCGGCGATTCCTCGAAAAGACCCTCGACCAGCACGAGAAACTCATGACGAAGACGGTCGGCGCGTACACGAAGAAGGCCGACAAACTCACGCCGATCCACCCGGAGTACGCCGCGTCCATCCTGGACGAGCTCGCCGCGGACGACGCTGTCTTCACGGCCGACACCGGCATGTGCAACGTCTGGACTGCGCGCTACATCAACCCCAACGGACGTCGCCGGCTCATCGGCTCGTTC
>JAUNUZ010000404.1 GCA_030537915.1 Micrococcales bacterium | reverse complement strand
GACCCAGATCGAGAGCCACGACTGGCAGGCCGAGCTCTACGCAGACATGGCCCGCTTCAACCGCATCCTGCACAACCTGTGCACCGACGTCTGGACCTACATCTCGCTCGGCTACTTCGCTCAGGTGCGTGGTCAGGGCACGGTGGGCTCGAGCACGATGCCGCACAAGGTCAACCCGATCCGCTTCGAGAACGCCGAGGCCAACTTGGAGGTGAGCAATGCCCTCCTGGACGTCCTCGCTTCGACCCTCGTGCAGTCCCGCCTGCAACGGGACCTCACCGACTCCTCGATGCAGCGCAATATCGGCACGGCCCTGGGCCACAGCCTGCTCGCCATCGACAACGCCGGACGAGGGCTGGCCGGACTCGACGCGGTACCGGCCGCGATGGCCGCCGACCTCGACGCGAACTGGGAGGTGCTCGGCGAGCCCATCCAGTCCGCGATGCGGGCGCTGGGCGCCCAGGGTGTCGCCGGCATGGAGAACCCCTACGAGCGGCTCAAGGAGTTGACCCGCGGTCGGCGCATCGGGCACAGCGAGCTGGTGGAGTTCGTGCGCGGGCTCGGACTGCCCCCGGACGTCGAGGCACGCTTCGTAGCGATGACGCCCGCGACCTACGTCGGCCTCGCGCCCGAGCTGACCCGGAACTACCTCGACTGAGGCTCGCCGCGGGCCCGTGCGCCCCGGGCAGCTCGCGCCGGCTCAGACCTACCCAGGCGCGTGAGCACTTCAGCTGCGGAACTCCCCGGCGAGCACAGCCAGCTCCTGGGCGCGCTGGGTCAGCTCCAGGGCGACTCGCAGCGTCTGGTCCGACGCCCCGGATGACTCCCCCGAGGCGCGGTTGCCGTCGCGCAGGTTTCCGGCGATCGCGGCGGCGCCGCTGGCAGCCTGCGTGACGTTGCGTCCCATCTCGTTCGTCGTGGCGGTCTGCTCCTCGACGGCAGAAGCGATCGTCGCCTGGCTGTCGTTGATCGCCGCGATGATGCCCGCGATCTGGGTGATCGCCGCGACGGCCGCCTCGGTGTCGAGCTGGATCGCCTCGACGCGACGGCCGATGTCCTCGGTGGCCTTGCCGGTCTCCTGCGCGAGCTCCTTGACCTCGCCCGCCACGACGGCGAAGCCCTTGCCGGCCTCGCCCGCCCGGGCTGCCTCGATCGTCGCGTTGAGTGCAAGCAGGTTCGTCTGACCGGCGATGGTCGTGATCGTCTTGACGACATTGCCGATCTCGATGCTGCTCTGCCCCAGCTTGGCAACGGTCGAGTTCGTCGCATCCGCGACGTGCACGGCCTGCGCGGCCACCCCGGCCGCGTCGTTGGCCGAGCGGGCGATCTCGCGGATCGAGGTCGCCATCTCCTCGGTGCCCGTCGCGACCGTGGCGATATTGGCCGCAACGTCATCGGCGGCCCGCGAGGCCTGCTCGAGTCGGTCGCTGGAGTCGCTCGTATCGGAGTCGAACTCCTGCGAGGCCGCCGTGAGCTGCTGGCCAGCGGTCGCGACGGCCACCCCGGCCCCGCCGACGCCTCGAACGAGCCCACGCACGCGGTCCTGGGTCTGGCGCACCCAATGGGCCAAGTCCCCCAACTCGTCGTTTCCGCTCACCTGCGGGCCGCGGGTCAGGTCACCGGCCGCCATCGCGTGCAGGCTCGTCCCCAGCTGCGCAAGCCCGCGCCGCAGGCCACGCGCCAGCAGGCCGGTGAGCAGCCCGATGACGAGGATGGACACGGCGACGCTGAGCCCCTGGGTGACCTGCAGGAGCATCGGAACGCCGCTCGAGGCGGCCGCCGGTGCCTCTCTCGTCACGGCCGATTGCCCCGTGCCCGCGATCCGCCGATCGAGACTCTGGACCAGGGCTGCGGTGTCGGCCTGGATCTGCTGGTGAGTCGTGGCGGCGTCGCCGGCCACGAGTCGGTCGGTTTGACGGCGGCGGGTCGGATCGTCGGCTCGATAGCCCCGCACGATCGATTCGTTGATCGCGAAGAAGCTCTGCCAGCCCGTGCTGATGGCGGACAGTGAGCTGCGCTCGGCGTCGGTCAGCTTGTCGAAGGGGACCGTGGCCAGGTCGGCCTGCACCGCCCTGGCGGCGCTGCGGTAGCCCTGATAGTTCGCGGCGTTACCCGCGAAGGCCGGGCCGGGCCCGGACCGATGGACGTCCCAGGCGTAGGCGGTCTGGTAGCCGCGCGCTGACGCCCCGTCACGCGCGAGCGCCTCGGCCGTCGCTGAGCCTGCGCTCAGGGCCTGGACCTGGACTAGGGCCTGGGCCTGCGCCTGGGGCCGCGCATCGTTCGGGACCGCGGGCCCGGATCCCCTATCGATCAGCAGGGGCAGGCCGCCGACGATGAGGATCGCCAGCGCGGAGGCAATGCCGAGGCCCATGGTGCGGGCCACGAGACTGAACCGACGGGCCGGGACCTCACTGTCTTCGCGAAGACCTAGTTGACCTGCACTCATGGCACTCCCGCCTCCGGATCGATCGCGACAACCACTTCCCCAGTCGGCCAACCGCCCCGTGACTGAATGGACGTGGCTGCAG
>JAUNUZ010000403.1:2195-2530 GCA_030537915.1 Micrococcales bacterium | reverse complement strand
AGTCGCACGTCCGGTCCGAGACGGGTCACGTCATGCAGGTCGTAGCGGGCGGAGTCGGCGATCGTGTCGACCCCGAAGTCGGTGACCGCGCTCGCCCCGGCCCCCAGCAGGGCGGGCGCGAGGTAGGCGACGATCTCATCGACGAACCCCGCGCGCAGGAAGGCGGCGGCGAGGGTGGGCCCGGACTCGAGCAGAATTCGGCGGATGCCGCGCTGGCGCAGCGCCTCGAAGGCCTCGAGCGGGTCTTGGGAGCGGATCTGCAGGGTGGGCGCCGCCCCGTCGTAGAGGCGAGCTTGGCTGGGCAGGTTGCGACGGCCGAGAACGACACGCAGCGG
>JAUNUZ010000403.1:0-2185 GCA_030537915.1 Micrococcales bacterium | reverse complement strand
AGCCAGAGCCCCGTCGCGCCTGCCGCCGACGCGGACGGTGAGCTGCGGGTCGTCGGCCAGGGCTGTGCCCGTTCCGATGAGCACCGCGCCGCATGCGGCCCGTAGGGCGTGCACGTCCGCACGAGCCTGAGCCGATGTGATCCAGCGGCTCGTCCCGTCGGCCGCTGCGATCCGGCCGTCGAGCGTGGCCGCGAATTTCCACGTCACCCACGGACGCCCGATGAGCATCGCGTGTCGCCAATAGGGGTTCAGCTCGTGGGCGCCCGCGTGCGGGGTGTGCTCGACCGCGACGCCCGCGGCCCCCAGGACCGCGGCTCCCCCGCCGGACGCGCGGCCGGGGTCGCTCTCGGCGTAGACGACTCGCGAGATGCCGGCGCGGATCAACGCCTTCGCGCACGGACCGGTGCGGCCCGTGTGTGCGCACGGCTCCAGGGTGACGTAGGCGGTGACGGCCCCACGGCCTGCAGCTGCAGCTGCGGCTGTTTCGGCCGCTCGCGCGGCGAAATCGGTCAGGGCCGCGATCTCAGCGTGCGGGCTGCCCGCTCCGTGGTGATGGCCTCCGCCGACGAGGCGTCCGTCGGCGTCGAGCAGGACTGCACCGACACGTGGGTTGGCATCGACCACGGGTCCTCGGCGAGCCAACTCGACAGCCAGGTCCATCGCCGCGGCGGGGCTCAGACGTCGTCCGTAGTCGATCGCTTCGCTCATCTCACCTCCCGGGCTTGTCTCGTGCGGGGCACGAACTCCGGGGCGCGCGGGATGCCGCGACCGACGACCGTGGGCGCAGGTACATATCACCCTGCGGTCGCCGACGGCAGACGCCCATAAACCCCGCGGGGTCGCAGGACTGCCTGCCGCGTGCTGCCTCCCATCCGGACTTTCACCGTCGGTCCTGGAATTACACCAGGTCAACCGGCCACTCCTAGAAGGACTGGACGCGGGTCGCGGACTGTCACCGCCGGCTCGGAATTACACCGACCCCGGAGCACGTGGCGCTCATTATGCCACCACCACCCCAGGATGGCTCCTGCGGATGTGCCGCCGAACGGGACCAGTGGCCAGGGACCGGCTCAGCGGCGAGTTCGGGCGCAGGTCCGGTGCCCGGGGATTCGCGGCCCGGGGGGTCGCGGTCGGCTCAGGCGCAGGCGTGCACCCTGGCGAGAGCGCGCAACTCCTCGACGGCCGCGGCGGCATCCGCTGCGCCGTAGACCGCCGATCCGGCGACGAAGACGTCCGCGCCGGCCTCGGCGCACTGCTCGATCGTCGTGGCGGACACTCCCCCGTCGACCTGGACCCAGATCTCGCCGCCGTGGCGCCGCACGGCCTCGCGGACGCGCGTCACCTTGGGCATCATGTCGGCCATGAACGTCTGACCGCCGAAGCCCGGCTCGACGGTCATGACGAGCACCATGTCGAGTTCCGGCAGCAACTCCTCGTACGGCGCGAAGTCCGTGCCCGGCTTGATTGCCAGGCCAGCCCGCGCCCCTGCTGCCCGCAGCGTCCGGGCGAGCGTCACCGGGTGGCGAGTCGCTTCGATGTGGAAGGTCACGCTCTGGACGCCGGCCTCGGCATACGAGGGGGCCCAGCGATCGGCGTCCTCGATCATGAGATGACAATCCAGCGGGATGGGGCTGATTTTCAGCAATGCCTCGACGACGGGTAGCCCGAGGGTCAGGTTGGGCACGAAGTGTGCGTCCATGACGTCTACGTGCGCCCAGTCCGCGTTGCGAATCGCCTCCAGCTCCCTCTGCAGGTTGGCGAAGTCGGCCGACAGGATGCTCGGTGAGATCTGCACGGCGTCGAATCTATCGTCGGATCGATCGCTGGCGCCGGTCAGTCCCGGCGCAGCAGCGCAAGGAACATCGCATCGGTGCCGTGGCGGTGCGGCCACAGCTGGGCATAGGGCCCGACCCCGGTCCCCGTCATGACCTGCCCCGCGGCGTCGCGAACGTAGGGCCGCGCGTCTATCGCCCTGAGGCCGGGGTGCCGCGCGAGCGTGTCGGCGATGACGTAGCGCGTCTCGGCCAGGTGCGGGCTGCAGGTCACGTAGGCCACGAGCCCGCCGGGCCGGGTCGCTGCCACGGCGGAGTCGAGCAGCTCCCCCTGCAGGCGGGACAGTGCCGCGACGTCCTGCGGCTGCCGCCGCCAGCGCGCCTCCGGGCGCCGCCGCAGCGCGCCCAGACCG
>JAUNUZ010000402.1:2247-2544 GCA_030537915.1 Micrococcales bacterium | reverse complement strand
CCAAACTGCGGCTCGGCATGCGAGGCCCGCGCCGCTCTGCCCAGGCGCAGGCTCTCCAGGTAGATCCACACCCCGCACGCTGCGATGAGCACACAGGGCACCGCGATGGTCGCCCCGGGCCCCTCGAGCGCGTGGCGACCGACCGCGATCGCCGCAGCGACAAGGGAAAGTCCCGTGCGTTCCCAGGCCAACAACGTGCGCTCCTGCTGCAGCCCGCGGGGCGCCCGCGGCCCGGGCAGGCGGCTGGCCCGCCGGCCCTCCCCACCAGGGCTGGCCCCCGGCGGGACACCCCCCCGA
>JAUNUZ010000402.1:0-2237 GCA_030537915.1 Micrococcales bacterium | reverse complement strand
GCCACCAGGAGTGACACCGCCAGGACGACGAGCACCACGACGAGGGGAATCGCCATCGGGCTGTTCGGTAGGGGGCTGCCGCGTCGCATCGCGGTCTCGGTGCGCGCCCAGCCGCGCCACGCCTGCACCGCCGTCACGGCACCGCTCAGGGCCAGCCCGGCAGCCACGAACTGCTGGACAGGCAGGGGGATCGGCAGGCTGACGACATCCAGCGCAGCCGCGGCCACGAGTAGCGCGAGGGTCGTGCGAATCCACGCGAGGAAGGTGCGCTCGTTCGCCAGGGAGAAGCGCGGATCGGGCTCGGTCCCTGCGGCGTAGACACTGGCCGGCCATCGCCGCGGGGGAGGGGGGCTGCCCGGATCACCAGCTTCTTGCGGGTCCCGGTGCCCAGCCGCCACGATGCCCCCTTCGACAGGTCGCGCGACACTCGCGCGTTCCATCAGGGTAGATCTGCGCCCTGCGCCCCCACGATCTACGCTCGGGGTGCAGCGGCAATCGCATCCTGTGCGGACCTCGGGTGACCACGGACCTTGCCTGACCGGCATGACCTGACTGGATAAGGAACGACGACATGAGCTGGGCCGAGCACGCGATCTGTTGGCACGTCTACCCGCTGGGCTTCCTCGGCGCCCCGATCCGGGATCGGGATGCCCAAGTCCGCGATGCGCTCACGCACCGACTTCTCGGGCTGGTGGCCTGGCTCGACTACATGGTCGAGCTGGGTGCCTCCGCGTTGCTTCTCGGACCGATCTTCGACTCCAGCACGCACGGCTACGACACCCTCGACCACTACCGGATCGACCCGCGCCTGGGTGACGAGACCGACTTCGACAGCCTCGTGCGCGAGTGCCACGAGCGCGGGCTCAAGGTGATCCTCGACGGCGTCTTCAACCACGTCGGTGCTGCTCATCCGGCCTTCGGGCGGGCTCTGGCCGGGGGACCGGGAGGCCCGGAGGCGGCCCTCTTCCGCATCGACTTCGACGCTCCCGGCGGGCCGCGTCCCGCGGACTTCGAGGGCCACGGTGACCTCGTTGCCCTCGACCACGAGTCGCCCGCGGTGCTCGACTTCGTCGCCGACGTCATGGCGCACTGGTGCGCGCGCGGCGCGGACGGGTGGCGCCTGGACGCGGCGTATGCCGTGGCGCCGGAGTTCTGGGCGCAGGTGCTGGCGCGGGTCCGCGCGTCACACCCCGAGGTTTTCGTCGTCGGGGAGGTCATCCACGGTGACTACGTCCAGCTCGTCGAGGACAGCGGCTGGGACAGCCTGACGCAGTACGAGTTGTGGAAGGCCATTTGGTCGAGCCTCAAGGACGGCAACTTCCACGAGCTGGCGCACGCCCTGGGGCGGCACGAGGAGTTCCTGCACGCCTTCGTCCCGATGACCTTCGTCGGCAATCACGACGTCACCCGGATCGCGTCGCAGGTGGGGGCCGACAAGGCCGCCCTTGCCGCGGTCCTCCTGCTGAGCCTGCCCGGGATCCCCAGCATTTACGCCGGTGACGAGCAGGGCTACACCGGTGTCAAGGAGGACCGCCTCGGTGGCGACGACGATGTGCGCCCCCTCTTCCCCGCGAACCCCGAGGAACTCTCCGACCTCGGCTCCTCGATGCACCGGGTCTACCAGGAGCTCATCGGGGTCCGCCGCCGGCACTCGTGGCTCCACGACGCGGTCGTGGAGGTCACCTCCCTGTCCAACGA
The DNA here is from genome assembly GCA_030537915.1 of Micrococcales bacterium. Classification (GTDB taxonomy): domain Bacteria; phylum Actinomycetota; class Actinomycetes; order Actinomycetales; family Dermatophilaceae; genus Kineosphaera. Next base: position 539 of record JAUNUZ010000402.1, on the reverse strand, counting down.
AGCCATCGCCTACGTGTGCCGGGAGCGAGCAGGGGAGGCTCAGCTGCTCGTCGAGCTCGACTCGGTCGCGGGGTCGGCGCGCATCAGCTCAGGTGAGCAGGCCCTCTTCGTGCTGCCCTGATCCTCCGGGTGTGACCGGGGAGCAGTGGCCGGGAGGCGATCGACCTGCTCGGCAGGATCCGTGGCGGGCTCGTTGCGGGCCCGCCGACCGGCTGCTGGACCAGAGAGGCGCCCGTTGAACCCACCCAAGTCTCAGCTGCGCGAGGTCCTCCAGCTGGTAGCCCAACTTGCTGGTGCTGACTAAGTGAGACCGTCCAGGAGCGCAGTCGGCCGCGTACGTTCGAGGTATGAGAGTCCTCTTGATCACTGCTGGCTCGCGCGGTGATGTGGAGCCGTTCGTCAGACTGGCCCGGCGTCTGGCGATGGAGGGCCACTCGCCGCGCCTCGTGATCCCGGATGGTTCCGGCGTCGACGTCGACGGTCTCGAGGTCGCCAGTCTGGGCGTCGACTTTCGGGATCTCGTCAGCGAGGTCGGCGTC
>JAUNUZ010000401.1 GCA_030537915.1 Micrococcales bacterium | reverse complement strand
GAGGTCTACGACGCCGGGATGGCAGTCCGCCGCGAGGTCCTGGGGTCCGCCCACGTCGACCGCGCGAACGCCTCGATCGATGAGATCACCCGTGACTTCCAGGAATTCATCACCCGATACGCCTGGGGAGCGATCTGGACCCGGCCCGGCCTGGACCGCATCACACGAAGCGCCATCACGCTGACGGCCCTTATCGCCGGCGGCTTCGAGGACGAGCTGGCCATGCACCTGCGCTCGGCCCTGCGTAACGGGATGACCCGCGAGCAGGTCGTCGAGGTCCTCCTGCAGAGCGCCATCTACTGCTCTGTGCCCAGCGCGAACACCGCCTTCAAGATCGCCGCCAAGGTGCTCGCCGAGGAAGACTCCGACGCGAGCGGACGCAACGGTGACTCGCAGCCCGAGCCCCAGAACCAGACCCAGAGCCAGGCCCAGACCAACCCCGCCGTCATACCGACGAAGGAGAACCGATGACTGACAGCTACGTCTATGACACAGTCCGGACCCCGTTCGGCAAGTTCGGCGGGGCCCTGGCAGGTGTCCGACCCGACGACCTGGCCACACTCGTGGTGCGGGCGCTCGTCGAGCGCGCCCCCGACCTGGACCCCGAAGCGATCGACGAGGTGGTCTTCGGCAACGCCAACGGCGCCGGTGAGGAGAACCGCTGCGTCGCCCGCATGGCGACCCTGCTCGCGGACCTGCCGGTGACGATCCCCGGCACCACGATCAACCGGCTGTGCGGATCGAGCCTGGACGCCGCGATCCTCGCCTCCCGCCAGATAGCCACCGGCGAGGCCGATCTCATCCTCGTCGGCGGTGTGGAGTCCATGAGCCGAGCACCCTGGGTGCTGCCCAAGACCGAGCGGGCCTACCCGGCCGGCAACCTCGAGGCCGTCAACACCGCCCTCGGCTGGCGCCTGGTCAACCCCAAGATGCCCGGGCGGTGGACCGTCTCCCTGGGTGAGGCGACCGAGCAGCTGCGCGAGAAGTACGACATCTCACGCGAGCGTCAGGACGAATTCGCAGCACGCTCACACCAACTCGCCGACGCAGCCTGGGGCAACGGTCACTACGACGACCTTGTCGTGCCGGTCCCGCTGCGCAAGGGCGACGCGCTGACCCGCGATGAGAGCATCCGCCCCGGATGCACCCCCGACAGCCTGCGCGGTCTCAAGGCGGTCTTCCGCAAGGAGGGTGGAACAGTCACCGCAGGCAACGCCTCGCCGCTGTCCGACGGCGCGTCTGCGGCGTGGATCGGCAGCGAGCGCGGCGGCCGGATTCTCGGTGCGGCCCCGATCGCCCGCGTCGCCGGCCGGGGCGCCGCAGCCAACGAGCCTGAGTACTTCGGTTACGCCCCCGTCGAGGCCGCTAGTCTCGCGCTCCGCCGGGCCGGCATCACCTGGTCGGACATTGACGCAGTCGAGCTGAACGAGGCGTTCGCGGCGCAGTCGCTGGCCTGCCTCGACGCGTGGGAGGTCGACCTCGAGAAGGTCAACGCGTGGGGCGGCGCCGTCGCCCTCGGTCACCCGCTGGGCGCCTAGGGGCTGCGCATCCTCGGCACACTGGCTCGTCGGCTGGAGGCCGAGGGTGGGCGCTGGGGTGTCGCGGCCATCTGCATCGGCGTCGGCCAGGGCCTGGCCGTCGTCCTGGAGAATGTGCGCAGCTCGAGGGTCAAGGAGGCGACGTGACCATCACATTCCTCACCAGCGCCGCGGAGGCCGTAGCCGGCATCAAGGACCGCGACACCGTGCTCATCGGCGGTTTCGGCAGGGCCGGGCAGCCCGTCGAGCTCATCGAGGCGCTGCTCGCGCGCGATGTCAGCGGGCTGACCATCATCAACAACAACGCCGGCAACGGCGAGACCGGGCTGGCCGCCCTCATCGGCGCGGGCAAGGTCGCAAAGATGATCTGTTCCTTCCCCCGTCAGAGCGACAGCCAGCTCTTCGACGCCGCCTACCGGGCCGGCCGGGTCGAGCTCGAGATCGTGCCGCAAGGGACGCTCGCCGAGCGCATCCGGGCCGGCGGCGCAGGGATCGGTGGCTTCTTCACGCCGACCGCCTACGGCACCCCGCTGGCCGACGGCAAGGAGACGCGCATCATCGACGGCCGCGGTTACGTCTTCGAGAAGCCGATCACCGCCGACGTCGCGCTCGTCAAGGCACTCAAGGCGGACCGGGCCGGCAACCTCATCTACCGCAAGACGGCCCGCAACTTCGGCCCGATCATGTGCACCGCCGCTGCGCACTCCATCGTCCAGGTCAGCGAAGTCGTCGAGCTCGGGGGCATCGACCCCGAGATCGTTGTCACGCCAGGCATCTTCGTCGACACGGTCGTCGCCGTCGCGCACCCCGCCACCCCCGAGAAGGGCTGAGCCATGACCGCGCAGAACAAGACGCCCGACACGAACTCGTCCCTGTCCAAGAGCGATCTGGCCGCGCTCGTCGCGCGAGACATCGAACCGGGCTCGTTCGTCAATCTCGGCATCGGGCAACCGACCTCGGTGTCGAACTACCTGACACCCGAGCAGCACGTCACGCTGCACACCGAGAACGGCATGCT
>JAUNUZ010000400.1 GCA_030537915.1 Micrococcales bacterium | reverse complement strand
GACGCCACGTTAGACACATGGATCCCGCGCCGCGCCTACCCACACGGTCCGACCGGAGTGGAGGACGGCGTCCGCGTGCCGGGAGAGGTCGTCGCTCGGGACGCGTGCATCGGGCAACTGTAGGCTGGCCGGATGCCAGACGCCCTCGCCTCACTGCGGGTCATTGCCAGGTGGCCGGAGTTGCAAGACACCCTGGAGGAGGCTCGCGCGGCCTGCGCTCGACTGCGCTTCCATGAGGGCTTGCGTCGGCGGATCCCCGAGGCCGCGGCGGAGTCGCGGGTGCGCGGGGCCTGGGCGAACGCTCGCCTGGACGGGGCCCGCGTCCCCCTGGACACCGTGCGCGACCTCGTCGTCGGCTCGACCCGCTGGCCGCAACCGAGCGAGCCGACCTGGGACATCGTCCGCGGCAGCGTCCAGGTGGTCGCCGAATCCGAACGGGTGGCCACCGTCCTGGCGACCGCGCCGGCACAGGCCCTGGCTCGGTTGCACGTCGCAGCCGCGCAACCGCTGGTCGCCGGCCAGGGCGTCGAGGACCGTCTCGGGCGGCCCCGGATCGGGCCGCTGCCCGAGGGTGTCGATGAGTTCACGACGCTTCCGCCAGCGCCGATCGACGTGCGGCCGCGGTTGGAGGCCCTCACCGACATGCTGCGGAGCACGGCGGGTAGCGACGTGCCGGCGCTGCTCGTCGGTGCGATCGGGCACGGCGAAGTCGCGCTCGTGCGCCCGTTCGAGCGGGGTAACGGCCTCGTGGCGCGCGCCCTCGAGCGGGCGCTCTCGATCGGGCGGGGCCTGGACGGCACGGGAGTGTCCGTGCCGGAGTACGGGCACGCGGTCGCCGGGGCGACGGCCTATGGCGGCGCGCTTTCGGCCTACGCGCACGGAAGTCGCGAGGGCTTGGTGGTCTGGGTCCGACACTGCGCCACGGCGATCATCGCGGGAGCGGTAGAAGGGGAGCGGATCGCGGACGCGGTTCGCTCGGGTCGCCTCGCAGATGCTGCCACCGCCCCGGCGTAGCCCGTCGTCTGCGCAGCTTTGCGCGGAGCGGGTCATCGGCCCGCAGCTTGCGGCCGGGGCGCTGTCGGGCAAGGGATTTCGGTGTTCGCCGCACGATCACGCCTGATCGGGAGGATACTGGGAGTCAAGGACGGCGGTCACCGCCGCCGGTCGGGAACGACACCGGCACCCACATGCGGTCGGTCCACTGATGGACTGGTCCCGGAGTGGAAGATAGATCCCGCTCTCGGACGGCGAATTGCATGCTTGGTAACCGGCAGATTTCTCGACCCGAGGGCACCTTCGTTAAGAGGGTGCCCTCGCGCTGTGGACCCCCGGAGGGTTGGACACCGAGTCTGTCCGCCGGCGCCACGCTGAAAACTGCCGGGCTCGGGCGTCGTGGGCTCAGACACGTGATGGTCTTCTGGCTGCCTAGGACCCCTTCTACGGCGTCCAGGGTTCGCCGAACCTCCGACAAGCTGCGCGGTGGTTGCAGCGACGAGCCACGCATCGACGGTGGTGACCGGGCATCCGCTCCTTAGCGGCGGCAGAAACCCGCCGCTTGCCGGCGGAGGTTACAGCGACAGACGGGCGGAGTTATCGGCCGGAGGTCGCCCCGCGTTACAGATTTCGCACCACTTCTTTGCGCAATAGCTATGCGCCTGGACTGGTCATTCTGACCGGTTTGTCCAAATTGTCCAGTTCGCCCATGCGGACCTGGAGCTCCAGCCACACAAAACTGCAGGTCAGAGAACTCCAGTCTTACACGCCTGTGCGCGAAGGAGTCTGGCTGAGGTCGTGGGGCGGCCTGAGAAAGTTTGCAGCAGCGCAGCGCCCGCGTTTGCTTATCGGTCGTTCGACCTACACAATAAGTCCAGCGCTCCCTACGGGTTGAGCGCGGCGCACCAGCTCCTCCCCCCCGGGGCTTGGCGCGTTGGTGGCCCCCGCTGTCCCCCCAGCGGGGGCCACCGGTATTTCCGGGCCTTTTCTGCGAAGCCCAGCCTTTTTCCGCGCAGCCCCGCGCTGGCGCCTCCGGCGGCCGTTGCCAGAGTTTTCTACAGGGGTGGGCGCGGTCCGCTCCTCTCCACAGGCGAGCCCATTGAGCGATCGCTCGTGGTGGGATCCTCGGCACAGTGTCGTTATGACACGGGCACGGATTATCGGGGTGGCAGGCGGATCCGGAGGGGTGGGCGCATCGAGCCTCGTGGCGGCACTGGGAGTCAGAGCGGTTCGGCGCGGCCTTGACGTCGTATGCGTGGATCTGCGGCGCTTCGGTGGCGGGCTCGACGTCGTCTTCGGCGTAGATCACGAGAGCGCGGTGCGCTGGCCGGATCTGGCGCGCGCCCGTGGGCGGCTCGACGTGCCGGAGCTGTTGGCGCGGCTACCGCGCGCCGAGGGCGTGCCCGTCGTCTCGTGCGACCGGGGTGCCGCCGCGAGCCTGCGTCCGGAAGCCTGCCAGGCCATCGTCGACGGACTCGCCGAACACGCCGACCTCGTGATCATCGACCTGCCCGCGCCCGACGTGCCGGAGCACGATCCCAGCCTCGCCCTGCTCCACCAGGCTC
>JAUNUZ010000399.1 GCA_030537915.1 Micrococcales bacterium | reverse complement strand
ACCGTGCTGCCCGGCTGGTTCGACGCCCTCGTGCAGGGCGCGAAGCGCTACGACGCCGACGTCGCGGCCGGCCCCGTACTCGGCGAGTTGCCGCCCGGCGCCTCACTGCTGGCTCGCAACAGCGTGTACGCGGGGCGCTCACGCTATGCCAGCGGCCCGGTGGCGATGCTCAACGGCGCACAGAACATCGCGCTCTCACGTCGGATCTGCGATGCCTTGGCGGACCCGTGGTTCGAGGTCGCGCTGGGTCTGTCGGGCGGGGAGGACTATCACTTCTTCCGGCGGGTCATCGCCTTGGGCGGACGCCTCGTCTGGTGTGACGAAGCCAGCGTCGTCGAGCCCACCCCCGCCGAGCGCCTGCGATGGCGCGCGTTGCTGCGCCGGAGTTTCCGCAGCAACGCGATCGCGGCCCGGACCGATATCGAGTTCCTCGGCCGCGAGAAGGTCTGGCGCGATCTGCGCCACGGCATTCCGGCGGTCGCCCGCGATGCCGCCGCGGGACTGCTTCGGCGCGATCCCGACCGCATCGCCAGGGCTGGACTGCACGTCGTCGCTCTCACCGGACGCGCCACGGGTCTGCGGCGCACAGGCGTGTCGCCGACCGTGCACGACTACTGACGGCCCGGGCTGTGGTCGCCGGTCGGGAAGGCCGCCGCGACGACGCGCGCGGGGACCCGCGCGGGGCTCATCTTCTCGTGGCGGGTGACCTCGGGGATCCGGCGCGCCGCCTGAACCAGCGCGTCGCAGGCTCGCGCCACCCGCTCCTCGTCGGCCGGGACCGCGGCGGCGACCGCGTCCGCCAACCCCTGGATCGCCTCGAACCGCAACCCGCGCGGGCGGGCCGGCCCGGCTACGGTCTCGTGGTCGTGGAACTTGAAGTCGCCTCCGTACAGCTGTGTCGGCATGGTGAGCCAGACGGCCGGGATTCCGAACGAGTCAGCGGTGATGAGACCGTGCAAGGAGGTCGTGACGATGGTCCGGCAGGCCGCGATCTGGCGGGCCACCACAGCCGGGTGACGCTGCACGTCGACCACGCGGGTGGACCCGGGGAAGCCGTGCAGGAGCTTGCGCAGCCCGGGGTCTTCCCGGTGCACGTAATGCGGCACCACGCCGACGTCCCAGCGCGGCTGCTGCCGCCGGATCCGGCGCCGGATCAGCAGTCCGGGATCCCCCAGGGCCACGACGCTTGGGTTCCCCATCCGGTCCCGGGTCAACTCGCCGCGCAGCGCCAACGCCGTCGCCCCAGGCAGCTCAACCCGGCGATCCTGCACGAGGCCACTGCCCCACAGTGCGCCTGCGAAATCATCCGGGAGTTGCTGGATGAGCGAGCCCACTCCGACGAGGGCAGCCTCACCCGCGGGGGTGAGCACGGGAACCACATTCCACTGGGGCAAGAGATAAGGGGTAAGCAAATCGCCGAAATTCTTCACCCGTTCCCACCAGAATGTCGGCACCACCACTGCCCTGGGGTAGAGCGAAGGCGTGACCAACGCGCGAACCGATCGTTGGGTCGCTCGTGCACCCCTGCGTAGCCGACCCGTATAGCTTCCTTTCCCGGCCAGCCGAGTGCCACCCAATCCCCGCGCAGCTCTGTGCAACGAAACCATGTGGTCGAATATAACCCGTGCACGATTCCGACCCTTGCATCCCGTACCCTGTGCTGGGGGAATTCATCTGTCATCGGCCGTGGGCCGATCCCGTGCTCTCGGGAGGGCGCAAGCATGAGTAGAGACCTCGTGTCGGTCATCATTCCGTCTTACAAGCGCGCGGATACGATCGAACGGGCCGTGCGCAGCGCGCTCGATCAGTCCTACGGAAACGTCGAGGTAGTGGTCGTCGACGACAATTCCCAAGATGGGACGGTCGAGATCGTGCAAGCCCTGGGAGACGAACGCGTGACCGTGCTCGCGCATGCCGAGAACCGCGGTGGAAATGCTGCTCGACGGACCGCTATAGAGCACAGTCGAGGCGGATACCTGGCTTTCCTGGACGCCGACGACGTGTGGTTCCCCGACAAACTTCGCGCGCAATTCGAGCGCCTCGCGCAGGCCGGTCCGGATTACCAGATGGTCTACACCTGGTACGAGAGCGAACTCCCGGACGGCTCGATCGCGCCGCCGCACCACTCGCGCGCCGAGGGCTTGGCCACCCCGGAACTGCTCATGTCGAACTTCGTCGGCACCTTCTCTACTGTCCTGGTGTCACGGGCAGCGCACGACCGAGCCGGCGGCCTCGACCCCACCCTGCCCTCCTGCCAGGACTGGGAGTTCTATCTGCGCCTCAACAGGCTCACCGGCATCGCCTGCGTGCCGCGCATCCTGGTCCGCTATTGGCGCGGCGATCACGACCCGACGCGGATCTCTTCGAGCCGTGATCGTGTCGCCGCCGGGCACGCGGAGATCTACCGCCGCCTCGAGCCGCAGCTCGCCCAGCTATCGATGGGCGAGTCGGTCGCGGCGCGGCGCTACCTCATCGAGACCGTCGCAAACCAGGCCGCAACGGCCGAGCTGATCGGTATGGCCCTGGGGATTCCGCGCGAGCAATGGACAGCGGGCGCGGCGC
>JAUNUZ010000398.1 GCA_030537915.1 Micrococcales bacterium | reverse complement strand
CTGGCCGAGAGCACCGCATGACTCACGACATCGACGTCCAGCACATCCCCGCGTCCCATCCGTATGTCGTCAGGATCGGCGCGGCCCGGCCCGACCCGCCGGTGCCCGGCGCCCCGCCCGGACAGTGGTGGCCGCATCCCGCGCTCACGCCGGAGTGGGTCGATGATCCCGGGGGCGGCAGCGGTGTGCAGGTCGTGCACGTCCACTTCGGGTTCGAGCACCGCACCCCGGCGCAGCTGCGCGCCTGGGTCAACGCCCTGGATCGCGCCGGCAAGCCCCTCGTGGTCACCGTGCACGACCTGCAGAACCCGCACCTGGCCCTCCCATCGGACCCGGTCGAGCGCTCCGCCTACGACGAGCTGCTGGACGTCCTGGTCCCCGCGGCGGCGGCACTCACCACACTCACCGACGGTGCCGCGCGCGTCATCGAGCGCCGCTGGGGCCGTGCAGCCCTCGTGCACCCCCACCCGCACCTCGTCGACGAGGACTGGCTCGATCGGGCCCGCCCCGAGCACGAGGGTTGGATCGTCACCGTGCACCTGAAGTCGCTGCGCGCCAACGTCGACCTGGACGTCGTGTCTGCGGTGTTGCGCGAGGTAGGGCGGATCCCGGGTGCACGCCTACGGCTCCACGTCCACGCGGACGTCCTCGAGCCCGACCACCCCCGCCACGACCCGCGCCTACTTGAGCTCGTCTCGCACACCCCGGCCGCTCCCGCGCTGGACCTGCGCGTTCACGGGCCCCTGGGTGACGCCGAGCTGTGGGCCGACCTGCTCGACAGCGACCTCGCGGTGCTCCCCTACCGAGCCGGCACCCACTCCGGCTGGCTCGAGATGTGCCACGACCTCGGCACGCCGGTGCTCGCGCCCGATGTCGGTCATTTCGCCGATCAGCGGCCGATCCGGACATGGCGAACCGGGCACGCGGGGGTATCGATGGGGTCGACGGCAACGGCGTTGCGGGCGTCCCTGCAGGCCGCCCACGGCGACTTCGGCGCCGGCTGTCGCCAGGTGCGGCCGTCGGCGGCGCAGCGGGTGACGGAGCGGGAGGTGGTCGCCAGTCTGCACCGCGAGCTGTACGCCTCCATTCTGAGCCAGGCTCGAGCCCGTGGCCGGGCCCCGCTCATCCATCCGAGCGGCGCGAGTCGATGAGCACGCGGCATATCGGCTACTACATTCATCACCACGGTGCCGGGCACCTGACTCGGGCCGTGCAGATCATGCGGCACTGCCGCTCGCGCGTCACCGGCTTGTCGTCACTGCCCCGTCCGCAGGGCTGGGTCGGCCCGTGGATCGAGCTGCCGCGAGATGACGTGCCCGAGGCTCCCGGTGACCTGGCGCCGTGGCCCGACACGGACGCCGGCGGGGTCCTGCACTGGGCGCCCCTGGGGCCTGGCGGTTACCGGGACCGGATGGGCATCGTGGCCGACTGGCTCAGCTGCCACCGGCCGGATCTGCTCGTCGTCGATGTCTCCGCCGAGGTCACGCTGCTGGCTCGGCTGCTCGGCGTGCGCGTCGCCGTCGCGGCGATGCGCGGCGACCGCACCGACCGCGCCCACGAAGCCAGCTACGACGTGGCCCACCTGCTCCTGGCCCCGTGGCCCGCTCGGCCCCGGCGGGCATCCGAGCCGGGATGGCCGGCGCGCTGGATGACCAAGACCGTCTACACCGGGGGAATCTCACGGTTCGACGACCGCATCGTCCGGCCCGGTTCGGCCGAGCCGGAGCGTCCTGCGCGGCGGGTGGGTGATCCCCTGGTCAGCGTCCTGTGGGGGCGCGGCGGCGGGGCGTGGACCCCCGCGCAGCGGCTGGACGCCCAGGAAGCGACGCCCGGCTGGCGCTGGGAGACCGCTGGTCAGGATCGAGACGTCTGGTCTTCGATGAGCGCCGCCGACGTCGTCATCTCGCACGCCGGACAGAACGCGGTGGCTGAGGTCGCCGCCGCCCGCCGCCCGGCAGTGGTCATCGCTCTACCGCGCCCCCATGCGGAGCAGGTGGCGACCGCGCGTGCACTGGCCGCGGCCGATCTCGCGGCGACATGTGTCGGGCTTCCCGCCGCGCGGGAGTGGCCGGGCCTGCTCGAGGGGGCTCGGCACCGCGACGGCCGGGCGTGGACTCGGTGGACAGACGGCTTCGGGGGGTACCGCGCAGCCCGTGCCATCGATGCCGCGGCCGCCGGCCGCGCTCTCGCCGCCCGCACCGCGGTCATCACTCTCGCGCGCGGTCGCCACGATCACCTTCGTGGGCTCCTGCGGGGGCTCGCAGCCGGCACCCACGTGCCGGAACGACTCATCGTCGTTGCCCTCGGCGATCCCGAGATCGCCGAGGTCTGCAAACAGGTGCTTGACATCAGCGACGGTGCGATCACGGCCGAGTGCATCGACCTCACTCTTGACGGTGAACAGCTGCCGCTGGCGCGCGCCCGCAATCTCGGGGCCGCTGCGGCCGCGGACCTCGGGTGCCGCACCCTCATCTTCCTCGACGTCGACTGCATCCCAGCCTCGACGCTCGTCGACACCTATGCGTCGTACGCCGGAGGCACCGGAGGCACCGGCCCAGCCTCCCCC